>CAZHEA010000116.1:0-7903 GCA_964531165.1 uncultured Thiotrichaceae bacterium | reverse complement strand
GAATTTTTGCCAGTGACTTATTAATTTGAAACATCAATATACCTTAAAATATTTATTTTCATTATTGCCAGCGAAAGGCTTTCGCAGACCCCACAAGAAGAATTAAAGCCATTATGGCTAACAGAATAATTTCAAACAACACATCACCCAGGCCAACACCATCCAACATGATACGCCGGGCCGCCTCGACCATATGCGTTAGCGGTAATAAATCGGCTATGCGCTGTACCCAGATATTACTGGTATCAACCGAGAACCAGACGCCAGACAAAATCATCATCGGCACAGCGAATACATTAAGTAAGCCGCTAGCTAACTCTTCACTACTGACGCGCGCAGCAATCGCCAGCCCCAAACTAATTAATGCGAGAGAACCGCTCAGTAAAACGAATAATAATGCCAGATAAGACCCGCGCATAGGAAAATCGAGCACCACAAGTGTCCCGGCAAACACCAGAACATTAACTATAACAACAATCATCAATCGAGAAAGAATTTGCGCAATCAGAAATTCACTGGCGGTCAGCGGCGTAGCACGCAGGCGACGCAACACACCATTTTTACGGTAACGAACAACCACCCAGCCCACACCCCAAAGGCTGCTGAACATAATGTTCATGCCCAGAATACCCGGCACTAACCAGTCAACATAACGGATAGGCTCGCCGCTAATCGTACCGCGTTGCAGCACAGCAGGTGAGCGATTGTACTGTTGCAGTAGCATTTGCTCAATCGCATAACTCTTTGCCGATAATTCATTAACCCAGTAACGAGGCGTATTTCTTACATCAACCAGCAAATCAAGCTTGTGGTGTCGAAGCTTATTAAGGGCACCCTTCTGATCATTTTGTTCAATGAGTTGTACATGCCTTAATGTCATAATTGGCGTTTTTGATATATCACCCAAAATACCGATTCGATAAAGGTTTTCATCTGAATTAGAAAAAATTAACGCAAAGCTGAACAGCATCATAATGGGTACGAAGATATTCCAGCCAAGGTCAGCCTTATCACGATAAAACTCCCGGTTACGGGCAACAACAACAGCAACTATACGACGTAAATTCATGATTCGCGCAAACCATGCCCTGTGAGCTTTAGAAATAAATCATCCAGTGTAGGTGAACTAATATGTAAATCACTAAGCGAAATCTTTTCGTCCCTTAGCACTTGTAACGTCTGATCAATATCATCGGTAACCGCACAAGCGTTCTCACCCTGACGCTGAAACATATTGGGTAACCTGGATGAATCTGGCAAGGCGTGTAAAGGGACTCGAATTAATGCTCTTGGAAAATGCTCAGCGAGCAATGCCTCGGGGTTACCTTCTGCGATAATTTTTCCCCTATCCATAACCGCAATTTGATCGCAAAGCACGCTGGCCTCTTCCATATAATGCGTGGTGAGTAAAATGGTTTTACCGGCGGCTTTTATATCCTGAATAAGTTGCCAGAAATGTCGTCGTGATTGCGGATCCAATCCGGTTGTTGGCTCATCGAGAAAAACCAGATCAGGGTCATTAACTAATGCAATGGCGAGCAGCAGGCGCTGGCGTTGTCCACCAGACAGGCGTCGCGTATCACGATCCAGTATTTCGCCCAGATTACACAATGCGACGAGCTCATCGAACGGCCTCTGCCGATCATAAAAGCTGGCAAATAAATGTAACGATTCTTTGACTGTTTGAAAATCCTGTAACGACGTGTATTGAGATTGAATACCAATAATTTGTCGAAAGTTTACGGTGCGTGGTGCCCCCCGATACAGAATATTTCCACTATCCGCATCCGTGATACCTTCAAGTATCTCCAGCGTTGTTGTTTTACCGGCACCATTAGGCCCCAGAAGGCCGAAGCACTGCCCTTGCATCAAGCAAAAACTAATACCTTCTACAGCACGAATTTTCTGATAATGCTTAACAATATTTTCGACAGACAATAAAGACGACACGGCTCAACCAGGCAATTAAATACGACATTCATTGTAACGCTTTCACTCAGTAATGACGACTGGATTGTTATCTGTGATAATATATTCACCACCAAAACAGCACAGACTATTATTATTTCATACAGGTAAAAAGTTTGAACCAACGTACCGATGCACCCAGCGCTGATAAAGCCGTCAGTCAATATCGCATTCATGCCGACGGCTATGATGCTTCAGCGAAACGCACAATGCGGCTTCGGTTACAAACCATAGCGCATCTTAACTTGCGCCCGGGTGATCGTGTTTTAGATGTTGCCTCTGGTACCGGGCTGAGTTTTCCGCTATTGCGTGAAGCCGTGGGTGAGACGGGTGAAGTCATCGGTGTCGATGTCAGCCCTGAAATGTCACAAATTGCTGAGCAACGCGTCGTCAAAGCCGGCTGGCAAAATGTCAAAGTATTGCAGTCCTCTATTGAGTTGGCTGAAATTGACGGGCCACTTGATGCCGTGCTGTTCAACTTTACCCATGACATTATGCGATCGCCTGCTGCATTGGAACGTATTTTTTCAGCAACCGCACCCGGCACACGAATAGCCTTTGCCGGAATGAAATACGTACCATGGTGGATAGCACCCGCCAATATTATCGTGCGCGCCAAGGCACGCCCCTACATGACTACATTTGAGGGTCTGGAAAAACCCTGGGATCTTGCATTACCCTATCTCTCCAGTTTTGAATGGCGTACCGTGCTGTTCGGAATTGGTTACATTGGCTGGGGAAAGGTTCGTGACCAATAGAATCTAACTGATCGTGAAGGCAGTACTATCAATTTAGATTCTGAATCTTTTAATCATTCTGCATGGTAGTACTCGAACAGCACAGTCCACTTTAATAAGAGACAACATCAATCAATTACTAAGGTATCAGAACGGCACAGAAACGAGCATATTCAAAATACAATACCTGCTACTTAAGATTATAACCTTATGATTTATTATGAATTAAAACTTTAATCAGGTAGATAAAACGCCAGAATTGACTAGCAGGATTAGACAAAAAAACACGTGAAAATTGAAAAGTTATCTGTTCAGGCCATAGTTTATTAATTAATTCATTGCCAGAACTTGTACATGAGTCTATAACGCTAAATGACTGACCTGTTAAACTCAATATATTTTTTAACTCTAATATTTTACCCGGATAATATTTTTTGAAGTTTTCATCATAACAGGTCTTTACATCAAACCAGCAATCACCCGATTTAAAACGTATACTGATAGCGATAAGCTTATCGTTTGCCCATAGCTCATGAAAAACCACATGGTCTGCGGCACACTGATTATGCGCCATTTCAAAATAATAATTTTTAACCTGCTCATTAGACAATATCGAACCGCCTTCTCTTCCCTTCCAGCCTCTATGTTCAAGATCACTATATTGCGATATCCCGGGTATAACATTCTGATGTTCGACGTATCTAATTTTATAATCACTATTTATTCTTTTAAGTATCCGCCTGTTTTCACGCCGTGTTTTTCCGTCGCACGTATCCATATATTTTGATATATTGGTATTATTAGTTATGGCAGCCCTGCTAAATTGACTGCTATACACCCTCGATTTTTTGGGTATTAAATTCGGCGTATGCGATTCAAATTCAAACCACCTGGCACCAAATTCTTTACATATTCGGTTTATTATTTTTAAAAAATCCATATCATTTAATAACAGAGGATCTGTTAAATAGCAGTGATCATGTGACCACATGGATAAATACTTTGAAGCATTATAAAAATGCGACAAAACCACTGGAAACAGACCAATCAGCTTGTTATTTTTCTTCAAGACAACCACATAGATATCATTACTCTGCGTTAAGTGATGCAATGCAGGCAACAAATTCCAGCGATGATAAAATGGATTGTGGTACAGAGAATTTTGTTCAAGTGCTTGCCATTCACTCGCATCAATATTGTCAGCATCGGCAGATGACATAATAATTATTTCAGGATCATCTACTTTGCCCATATTACTCATACAGACATTTTAAATAATTTTCGTAACGGAACAATAAACACTTTGTTTATGATGCGAAGTGCAAAAATAGCCCGTACTTTTGGTCGTTTCATAAAAATATCTATTTTATATGTTTTCATTAAGCTATCCGACCAGTCATTAAGATAGTTTGCATAACCACACAAAAAATCACCTGCTTTATAGCGACCACCATAAAAATGTTTTATAAAAAAGCTTGTACTTACCATGCCCGGTGAATATTTATTATATGCCTGATCAAAACAGCCATGACAAAAGTAAACAGTGTCATTCATTGTATAAGCAATTTCGCCTGAAACCAGCTCACCATTAACACTGAGAAAGCCAAATTGTAAATTCTCTGTCGCTTCGAGCCTTTCAAATAAACGTCGATAAAATGTTTCATTTTGTGGATTGCTAGATATTCCAATCTTGCCTTTTTTCCAGCTCTTTTGCTCCAACTTGATATATTGATCAATACACCAGTTCCAGTTATTGTTATGAACTTCAAATACCAGTTGATCGCCAAACTCTTTTTCCATTTTACGAATTTTTTTTCGCATTTTTTTATGTTGCGACCAATACTCATCCCAGCTGCCTTCTAAACTTACTATCGGCCCCTGCTTACTCGGGTTCACTCTATAAATAAAATCCTGCTCTGCACATATATCAGGAAGCAGGTTTAGTTCAGAATATGAATCAGGCAACTCAATAAGTTGAAGGTGATCCCAGTTTGATACACTTTCTTTTAAATGCAATAAAAACGCATTCCAGCATATCTCAAAATAGCCGTCTCTGATTACAGGATAAGGTTTATCTACTTCATCTAGCGCGGTATATTCGTAGGTATTGATTTTAAATATATACCAGAAAGACGATAAATGCTGCAATGGAAAAACCGCTAACAGTAAGTTTGTTTCGCTATCCGTTAAGGTAAATACTTTAGTTGTAACATCTTTATCGTAAAAATGTCGAATCGATTCGTAAACAAAATTAAAACCATTATAAACTGAAGGTGCTGTGCAATTTTTGTGCAGCTCATTCCAGGTTTCTTCAAGCTCTGCTACTGCCTGATGACTTTCAAAACATTGAACATTCACTTTAGATAACGGCATAATGTAGTCAGTCTACCGCGGCAACTTATCACGTAGCCGGCTAATCTCTACATGATTATCAGCAATTTCGATAACTGCCGGTTTATGAGTTACAAATATTATGGTCTTATTATTCATTGCCTGAATATTTTTAAGTATCATAGATTCTGTTTCAGGATCAAGCTCATTAGTTGCCTCATCAAATATCAATACCTGAGGATCGTGATACAGACTTCTAGCAATACCAATCCGTTGCTTCTCTCCACCACTTAAAATAACGCCACCATCACCTAAAACTGAATCGTATTGATCGGGCAAATGAAGTTCAATTAACTCGTCTATAGCAGCCAATTTTGCTACGGTTTTAACACGCTCGATATCAACATCATTATTATTCACTCCAAAAGCAATATTTTGATATACCGTACCATCAACAAACTGAATTTTTTGAGGAACATATCCAATATTGTTTTGCCAACGTCTGATATCACCGACCTTAATTACCATACCATCTATACAAAATTTACCTGTGGATGGAGTAACAAGACCTAACAATATATCTAATATCGTCGATTTTCCGGCACCTGATTTACCGGACAAACATGTAAACTTCCCTTGCGGAATTAACAGATTAAAGCCACTTAATACTAGTGGCAAATCTGCAGCATATTTAAATGTCACGCATTCGAGTGAAATCGAATCTTTTACTATCAAGCTGTCAGTTGTTTTAATATGCTCATTTATTTGTGCTGGATCAGCCTCTTTATTCATATATTGATCTATAAGCTGCTGCAACATAGAACTGTTGTATATAAGCTCCTCAAAACCATCAAAAATTGATTTTAAAATGGGTAGCAAACGATAAGTTGCAAATGCAAAAATCGATATTGCAGCAATAGTATTAACTGAACTTTCATCGGATATGGAATAATAAACTGAAACTACGATAATGATACCGAATACCAGTATTTCAACTAATTGTACTGGCAGGAAGCTGAGTACATAATATTTTACTGCATGATCAGCTAAAGCTTTAGACGGGGTACTAAACTCTTTAACAAAGAACTCTTTTTTTCCAGAAACCCTGATTTCTCTAAACATATCAATTGCATGCTTTATGCTTTGATAAACTTTTGACTCCAAACTGGCGAAACTCTCTCCGTAATTTTTTATTTTCCCCGACAACACAACAAATATTAATATATATGTCACGCCTAATGCTAATGTAGTAATGATAGTTATACGTACATCCATGTAAAGCAATAATGCAATAACAATAGTGCAAACAAAAATATCAGATATTAACTCTATTATAGTTAGTTGCGTCCCTATCAAAACCCGATCGACATCTGATAATATATATTTCAAAATCTGTGATTTTTTAACTCTGTTAAATGCTGTAGTTTTTTTGCTTAAAAAATTATCCAGTAACTCTTTCGTGAGCTGCTGTTCTTTGTTATTAAAAAACCTAAGATTTACCCAGTACGTGAAAATAGAAAAGAAGTTGCTTGCCGCCAGAGAGAAAAAGGTAAAGCCACCAAATACCATTAATAATGACTGATAGGATTCTACACCAAGCCTGTCTTTGATCATGCCGATGTACTGATTAGAATCTATAATTGAAGGATCTGAAATAATTGTGATGAATGGCATAATAGAGACTATGCCGATTGTTTGTACCAGACTGTTAACGAGCGATAAAACAAGTAACAAAGCCACATATATTTTATCGTTAACATCAAGAATAGCGAATGAACTGATGATATTTCGAATATTAACTGAATTCATTATAAATTAAATATAAAAACCGAACGCCCTTCATTAGTGTCTAGCAAGCTTTGTTCTATCTGATACTAGCACAGTAATCGAGCTAACATTACATTTGAGCACTTTATTTCATTGCATTAATTGAATCTAATACGCTCAATCAGTAACATTATAATTACACAAAGAATCATTAGCTCCATGCACAAACCAGACATTTTATTGATCGCGTTGACATAATCCAGGCTAACCTTTACCACGACCCGGAATGCTGCCGGTCTAGTGCCGCACAAATTTTTCCACATAAGGATCAAACAAATAACAATAAAATGAACACCTATAATTATGCTCAATAAACACAAATAAATGGCATTAGAATGAGCCTATTACAGGTGTCCGTTTCACCAAATAAATTTCAAACATGCCTTAAACGACTTTGAATGTGTATTCAGACATTGGAGATCTTGTTGAAAATGGTCGTTCACGCATCCTGCTATTTAATTCACATATCATCATATTTTAATGTTAAAACGCTGAGTCTAAAACGTAGTGTGATTCATGAGCGAGGGAATAATTAACGCTAAGATTAGAAGCAATTGCACCGATTCATTAAATTTTCATCCACTCCAACCGTTTGGCTAGCTGATAAAAATTTAATGAACGCTGCAACTCCATATATTTTATTTACAGCTTGATTTTCAATACAATCGATTGGATTATCGTTGTAACGGTGTCACCCGTCGCGCACCTACTGCTTGTCTTAGTGATAGCAGCAAAACCACCAGGAATAAGCTCAATATATTCAAAGCACCGCCTCCTCCACCGCCACTCGCATTCGATTCATTATCAACAATAGTCAGTACAGCAGCTGCACGTTGGTTGTCCAGAGTGATTTCACCTGAATTGGTTTGTACACTGCTTAAACTCAGGTTCACCGTTTTATCACCCTCGGTATCACTGTTATCACTGATAGCGATGGCAAATGTTTTATCGGTTTCACCGGCATTAAACGTCAAGGTACCGTTTGCCGTGGTGTAATCAGCCGGTGCAGTGGCAGTACCATTGGCGGTGGTGAAATCCAC
>CAZHEA010000115.1:0-8054 GCA_964531165.1 uncultured Thiotrichaceae bacterium | reverse complement strand
CTCGTGGTAGTGCCGCTCAGATTCGTCAGCTTGCTGGTATGCGTGGTTTGATGGCGAAGCCTGATGGCTCAATCATCGAAACGCCAATTACTGCAAACTTCCGTGAAGGTTTGAACGTACTTCAGTACTTCATCTCGACTCACGGCGCTCGTAAAGGTTTAGCGGATACCGCACTGAAAACAGCAAACTCAGGTTACTTAACGCGTCGTCTGGTAGATGTATCTCAGGATAACGTGGTACTGGAAGAAGATTGCGGTACTGAAAATGGCGTGATCATGGTGCCTATCATCGAAGGTGGTGATGTTGTAGAGCCATTGCAAGAACGTGTTTTAGGACGTGTTGTTGCGGTTGATGTATTGAAACCTGAAACTGATGAAGTATTAATTCCAGCGGGCTCTTTCCTCGATGAGGAATGGGTTGAGCGTATCGATGATATGGGTATAGACGAAATTAAAGTTCGCTCTGCTATTACCTGTGAAGCGGTCCACGGTGTTTGTGCAAACTGTTACGGACGTGATCTGGCTCGTGGACATAAAGTCAATATGGGTGAGGCGGTTGGTGTTATCGCGGCTCAGTCAATTGGTGAGCCGGGTACACAGCTTACTATGCGTACCTTCCACATCGGTGGTGCCGCATCTCGTTCAGCGGCTGCGAATAATATCTCAGTTAAGAACAACGGTACGATCAAGCTGCATAACATTAAAGTGGTTAAGCAGGAGTCAGGTAACCTGGTTGCGGTTTCGCGTTCTGGTGAAATCGGTATTGTTGATGACTCGGGTCGTGAGAAAGAGCGTTATAAAGTGCCTTACGGTGCGATTATTTCAGCTGCGGAAGGTGCTACAGTTGACGGTGGCGAGATTATCGCAACCTGGGATCCATACACTCACCCGATCATCACAGAAGTTGACGGTAAAGCGCAATTCGGTGAATTCATTGAGGGTGTGAGTGTACAGAAAGAGCAGGACGAAATTACCGGTCTGTCTTCGACTGTCGTTATCGATCCTAAGCAGCGTCCAGCCGCGGGTAAAGATATGCGCCCAATGGTTAAACTGGTCGATGATAAGGGTGATGATCTGATGATCGCGGGTACCGATATCCCGGCTCAGTACTTCCTTCCTGCCGGCGCGATTGTTGGTATCGAAGATGGTGCAGAAGTTAAGGTCGGTGACGTGGTTGCACGTATTCCGCAGGAGTCTTCGAAGACCCGTGATATCACCGGTGGTCTACCACGGGTTGCGGATTTATTCGAAGCCCGTATTCCGAAAGAATCTGCGATTATGGCTGAGAAATCAGGCATCATCGGCTTCGGTAAAGAAACTAAAGGTAAGCAGCGCTTAATGATCACCGGCGATGACGGTGAAGCATACGAAGAGCTAATTCCAAAATGGCGTCACATCAACGTGTTCGAAGGTGAGCATGTTGACCAGGGTGAAATCATTGCGGACGGCGAGCCTAATCCACATGATATTTTACGTCTGCGTGGCGTTGAATCTCTGGCGGATTATCTGGTTAAGGAAATTCAGGATGTTTACCGTCTACAGGGCGTAAAGATCAATGATAAACACATCGAAGTTATTATTAAGCAAATGCTGCGTAAGGCTGAGGTGATTACCGGTGGTGACAGTCGTTATCACAAAGGTGAGATCATTGAACTGAGTAAGCTGATTGATGTCAATGCAGAGCTGGAAGCGGAAGGTAAGATACCTTGTAGTTACCAGAAAATGTTACTGGGTATTACCAAAGGCTCTTTGGTTACCGAGTCATTTATCTCAGCAGCATCGTTCCAGGAAACTACACGTGTACTTACTGAAGCGTCAGTACGTGGTAGCAGAGATGATCTGCGCGGCCTGAAAGAAAACGTTATTGTTGGTCGACTGATTCCTGCGGGAACTGGTTTGGCATTCCATAATGAGCGTCGTAGAAAACGCATGCAATCTAAGGAAGAACTAGCGCTGGAAAGATTAGCGGAAGCAACGGCGGCGATGGAAGTTGAATCGTCTGAGGATACGGCTGCTGACTCTTAGTCTCTATTCCGGTACGATAAAAAAGCCTGCTATAAGCAGGCTTTTTTTATGGGTGTATTTTGTTTAGATGCATATCCATATCCATATCCATATCCATGGGGAAAGGTCGCGGTGTTTGCACCCTGGCCCCAAGTATGTCCCGAGTATGTCAATCTTCGAGTTGTATTGTCTGAATGACGGTGTCATTCTGGAGCCGATGAGAATAGATAATCCACAAAATATGCTAATAGCACTTTTCGAGGAAGCGGTCGGTGCGGCTGACCCGAGAAATATTTTAGCTGGTTTTTTACCGGCTAATACGCAACAGAAGGTGACTGTAATCGGTGCTGGTAAAGCCGCCGCGTCGATGGCGCTGGCACTGGAATCTCATTGGCAGGGAGAGGTAAGTGGCTTGGTGGTGACTCGAACCGGCCACAGTTTACCGTGTAAAAAAATAGAAGTCATCGAGGCGTCACATCCTGTGCCGGATCATATGGGTGAAGAGGCTGCCCGGCGCATACTTAAAAAAGTTGAAAACCTGACAGAAAATGACCTGGTGATTTGCCTGCTTTCCGGGGGAGGGTCTTCTCTTTTGGCTATGCCTGCAGCGGGTTTAACGCTTGCGGATAAGCAGCAAATTAATAAAGCGTTATTAAAGTCCGGCGCTAGTATCAGTGAAATAAACAGCGTGCGTAAGCACCTTTCAGCGATTAAAGGCGGGCGTCTGGCTGTTGCCTGTGCACCGGCTAAAATTATTACTTATGCAATTTCCGATGTGCCCGGTGACTTTCCTTCGGTGATTGCATCCGGCCCGACGGTGGCAGATGAGAGCAGTCGATTTGATGCGCTGGAGGTGCTAGAAAAATATAAAATATCAGCTTCAAAGTCAGTACTCAAGAGGCTGAATAGTGATGCCAGTGAGACATTGAAATCCGCTGCGCCGGAATTATTAAAAAGCGAGTTTCAGCTTGTTGCAACGCCAGCTCAGTCTTTGCAGGCAGCCATAAAGAAAGCAGAAAGTATGGGTTTGCGGGTTTTGTATCTGGGGGATGATGTTGAAGGCGAGGCACGGGATGTTGCTAAAAGCCATGCGGCGCTGGTGCAGTCAATTCAAAATAATAATGAGCCTGTACCAGCGCCCTGTCTGATTTTATCGGGTGGCGAAACTTCAGTTACGATTAAAGGTAGTGGGCGTGGCGGTCGAAATACTGAATATTTATTAAGCCTTGCAAATTGTCTGCAAGGTCGGCCGGGGGTTTATGCCTTGGCAGCTGATACCGATGGAATTGATGGCTCGGAAGATAATGCGGGAGCCATGTTGTCACCGCAAAGCTGGCATCGTGGTGTGGATGAGAAACTAAATGCCGCAGATATATTAGAAAATAATGATGCATATAGTTATTTTAAAAAGCTTGATGATCTGTTAATGACGGGGCCGACATTAACCAATGTTAATGACTTTCGGGCAATATTGGTTTTTCCTATGAGCAGTAAATAAATGAAATATAAGTAGCCGGTATCTATTTAGCGGAAAAATTAACGGTTGCATTTGAACTTGTGTTGAAAGTGCTTTGAATACTGTGAAGAGGTGCGTTAGAGGGTAGCGTTTTTGTCTCTAAAATATCTAGTTTAACTGTAGGGGTTAAATGCTTGCCCGAGTATTGCGGTGACGAAGTAGTCACTGCCATACTCGGGACAAGTAGATTGCTAGCTCAATGATCTGTTATTAATGTGGATGAGCTCGAGTATTTTATATGTCTAGAGTTTTATAAAATCACCGCTAAGAGCAACACCGGCGATAAAGGTACCTGCGCCGCAATTAAATTTTGTTTCACTGCTGACCAGATTGTTTTTATAATTGCTCTGAATATTGACTACAGCATTTGCACCCAGACTTTTAGCTTTCTGATGGAATGCCTTGATGGCGCTAAGAAAAGCCCAGTTGCAGGCTTCCATATCAGTTTTATTAAAGGCATTGGTTTTTTTGTTGGTTTTAATAACGCCAAAGCTGGATTTGCTTTTTGGGTGCTTGGTTTCTCCAAAGTAGTATTTGACGCTGTCATCAATTATACCCTGAGCCAGAGCTTGAGCCATAACTGCTTCCAGAGGAAATGTTAAAACGTCATCTCGGGCACTGGCGTTACCGGAGAACAGGATAATAGACAGGATAAGTAAACTTGATATTTTCATTTTAATTCCTTTATTTAATATGTATTTATAATTGTGTGGCAAGTTCAGTTTAGATCTTCCAGTGAAATTATATATTATAAACAAGCCTGTTTAATGCAAACGTTCACAATTTTACAGATAATCAGATATTTTGTCAGAGGCGGCAGTCTATTTTATAAATGGTGAGTGAGTTTGTTTTTTAAAATAAGGGCCGGGTGGTGCGAGTCAGTTAATAAGTTCTGTGTTTTTAAACATGGTTGATTAGTGAAGAGCTCGTTAAGGGCGGTTGTTCAGCCTGTCTCCTGTTGCAATAGCGCTAAAAGCAGATCAAGGCCGAGTGCCGCCCTGTTAATTTAACTGGAACCACAAAAGGCTGCAGATCCTAAAAATTAAGATTTGTCACCGAGCAATATCAATCACACGATAATACCCACTTTCACTTGACACAGCGCCTTGATAAGCATAATATTCCGCTCCCGCAACAGGCGTAGCTTTTTTTGGAGCTTCGCCTGTTGTTTGTTATTGGCTCTATATAGAGGGCTGATAAGGGAAAAATATTTAAGTCCGACCTGGCGGTTCCAGGTAGTTGAGAGAGAATTGTTTATGCCAACAATTAATCAGTTAGTACGCAACCCGCGTAAGCGCAAAGTTGAGAAAAGCAATGTGCCTGCGTTAGAGGCTTGCCCGCAAAAACGCGGTGTATGTACTCGTGTATATACAACTACACCTAAGAAGCCTAACTCAGCAATGCGTAAGGTGGCTCGTGTTCGTTTAACCAATGGTTTCGAAGTAACAAGCTATATCGGTGGTGAAGGTCACAACTTGCAGGAACACAGTGTTGTTCTTATTCGTGGTGGTCGTGTTAAAGATTTGCCTGGTGTTCGTTATCACGTTGTTCGCGGTAGCCTGGATACACAGGGTGTTGAAAATCGTAAAGCAGGTCGTTCGAAATACGGCGTTAAGCGCCCTAAATCGTAATAACTATTCAGCTCACTACTGTATGGCTTTATTTCTGCGTTAGAAAATGGACGTTTACGCTTGTAAGCTCACATTTTCCGCCTTGAACTAAAGCCATGCAGCAGCAACCTGAACAGTTATTAAAATTTTGAAATATTAAGGTAATAAGATGCCAAGAAGAAGAGAAGTCCCGAAACGTATTATCCTTCCAGACCCTAAGTTTGGAAGTGAGAAGCTGGCTAAATTCATCAATATGGTGATGAAAGGCGGAAAGAAAGCTGTAGCCGAACGCATCCTTTATGACGCTCTAGATACAATCGTTGCAAAGAAAACTGACGCCGATCCACTAGAAGTATTGGATTCAGCACTGGATAACGTAGCACCGATGGTCGAAGTTAAATCTCGCCGTGTTGGTGGTGCAACGTATCAGGTGCCTATCGAAGTTCGTTCAACCCGTCGTCAGGCATTGGCGATGCGTTGGTTGATCGAAGCGGCGCGTAAGCGTGGCGAGAAATCGATGCAATTGAAATTGGCAGGTGAGTTACTGGATGCTTCTGAGCAGCGCGGTTCGGCTGTTAAGAAGAAAGAAGATACGCACCGTATGGCTGAAGCTAACAAGGCATTTGCTCACTACCGTTGGTAGTCGGTATGTGTAGGAAGGCGTAGGTTAGTTTGATAAAATGGCGAGAACAACTCCGTTAGATCGATACCGCAATGTGGGCATTATGGCTCACATCGATGCGGGTAAAACAACGACTACCGAGCGTGTTTTATTCTATACCGGAGTCTCGCATAAAATTGGTGAAGTTCATGATGGCGCAGCCACCATGGACTGGATGGAGCAGGAGCAGGAAAGGGGAATTACGATTACCTCAGCTGCAACTACTTGCTTCTGGCAGGGAATGGATCAGCAGTTTGATCAGCATCGTATCAATATTATTGATACGCCGGGCCATGTGGATTTCACCATCGAAGTTGAGCGTTCTTTACGTGTGTTAGATGGTGCAGTTGCCGTGTTCTGTGCGGTAGGTGGCGTAGAGCCGCAGTCTGAAACTGTGTGGCGTCAGGCAAATAAATATCAGGTGCCGCGAATGGCATTTGTTAACAAGATGGATCGCTCCGGCGCAGATTTTTTGCGCGTTGTTGAGCAGATGAAAGAGCGTCTTGGTGCAAATCCGGTTCCAATGCAGTTGCCAATTGGTGCGGAAGAAAACTTTGAAGGTGTCGTTGATTTAATCAAAATGAGGGCCATTCACTGGAATCCCGATGATTTAGGGGTGACCTATGAAGAGTCTGAGATACCGGCAGCGATGCTAGCAGATTGTGAGTCATGGCGTGAGCAGATGATTGAGTCTGCGGCTGAGGCCAATGAAGAGTTAATGGATAAGTACCTTGAAGAAGGTGAGTTATCCACAGAAGAGATAAAGCAGGGTATACGAATTCGTACTCTGGCAAATGAAATTGTTCCAGCATTCTGTGGTTCGGCCTTTAAAAATAAAGGCGTGCAGGCGATGCTGGATGCGGTTGTAGAATATATGCCGTCGCCATTGGATGTGCCTTCTATCGTAGGTATCAATGACGATGAGTCGGAAGGCGAGCGTCACCCGGGTGATGATGAGCCATTTGCAGCATTGGCGTTTAAAATTGCCACCGATCCATTCGTGGGCAATCTGACGTTCTTCCGGATTTACTCCGGTGTATTGAAATCAGGTGATTCGGTCTACAACCCGGTGAAAGGTAAGAAAGAGCGCATTGGTCGTATTGTACAAATGCATGCCAATAGCCGCGAAGAAGTTAAAGAAGTGCGTGCCGGTGATATCGCTGCGGCGATAGGTTTAAAGATAACCACTACGGGTGACACGCTTTGTGATGAAAAAAAGCGTATTACGCTGGAGCGTATGGAGTTCCCAGAGCCGGTAATATCGGTAGCGGTTGAGCCCAGAACGTTAGCGGATCAGGACAAGATGGCGATAGCGCTATCCAAGCTGGCGCAGGAAGACCCATCGTTTCGGGTGCATCAGGATGAAGAGTCCGGGCAGACGATTATTTCCGGCATGGGTGAATTGCATCTGGAAATTATTGTGGATCGCATGCTGCGTGAATTCAGTGTTGATGCCAATGTGGGTAATCCACAAGTGTCTTATCGTGAAGCGCTAACCGCTACGGTAGAACACGAAGAGATATTTGAGCGTGAAATGGGTGGTCGTGGTCAGTTTGCACACATCTGTTTGCGTTTAGAGCCTAAAGAGCAGGGCTCGGGTTTTGAGTTTGTCAACGATATTGCTGATGGCGCGATTCTAAAAGAATACATTCCGGCAATAGAAAAAGGTGTGCAGGAGCAAATGCTGAATGGCGTGCTCAGTGGGTTCCCGATAGAGGACCTGAAAATCACACTCTATAACGGCTCATACCATGATGTAGATTCAAATGAAATGGCTTTTAAGATTGCGGCATCCATGGGTTTTCGGGATGCGGCGCTGAAGGCTGGGCCGGTTCTGATGGAGCCGGTGATGAATGTAGAAGTGGTAACTCCCGAAGATTATATGGGGGATGTCATGGGTGACCTGAACCGACGCCGCGGCGTGGTGCAGGGGATGGAGGATTGTCCTGCAGGGAAGCAGGTAAAAGCTGAAGTGCCGCTGTCCGAGATGTTTGGTTATTCGACAGACCTGCGTTCAGCGACTCAGGGGCGAGCAACTTATTCAATGGAATTTGCGAAATATGCGCAAGCGCCGAAATCGGTGTCGCAGTCAATCGTAAGTCAGCGAATGGGTTAGCCGAAAAGATTTTATTTATTAATTATGTGGTGACTGTTTAGTGAATCTGGGTGGTCGCAAAAATATTTAGCAGAGGTGACTGTTGTGTCTAAAGAAAAGTTTGAACGTAATAAACCCCACGTCAATGTGGGCACTATCGGTCACGTTG
>CAZHEA010000114.1:0-8150 GCA_964531165.1 uncultured Thiotrichaceae bacterium | reverse complement strand
AACTGTCATATTAAAAATTCATACTTCGCGCAGTCAAACTAACTGGAGTAAATCTGAATGAAACTTAACCGAATTTTTGTAGCGGCTGTTGCTGCCGCAATCTTTACATCTTCTGCATCAGCAGGCCTTAAAGTCGATCCTGGATTATCTGATTACAAACCTACATCGGGTGTATCAGGTAACCTGTCAAGTGTAGGTTCTGATACATTGGCTAATCTGATGACTTTCTGGGCTGAAGAATTTAAGCGTCAGTACCCTAATGTAAATATCCAGATTCAGGCAGCAGGTTCTTCTACAGCCCCCCCTGCTTTAACTGAAGGCACTTCAAATCTTGGGCCAATGAGTCGTAAAATGAAGAGCAAAGAGTCTGAAGCATTTGAAAAAAGACACGGTTACAAAGCAACACCTATTCGTGTTGCAATTGATGCACTGGCTGTATATGTAAATAAGGATAACCCGGTTAAAGGCATGGCTATTCCAGATGTGGATGCGGTTTTCTCTGCAACACGTAAATGTGGTGGCAATAAAGATATTACTACCTGGGGAAGCATGGGTTTAACAGGTTCATGGAAAAACCGTCCTATTCAGATATATGGTCGTAACTCTGTATCTGGTACTTACGGTTACTTTAAGAAGAAAGCCCTGTGTAAGGGTGATTACAAAAACAATGTAAATGAGCAGCCGGGTTCTGCATCTGTTGTTCAGTCTGTAGCGACATCTTTGAATGGTATTGGCTATTCAGGTATTGGTTATAAGACATCGGGTGTTAAAGCTGTTCCTTTAACCAAGAAGCCAGGTAAGCCTTTTATCGCAGCAACGGCTGAAAATGCACTTAACAAAACATACCCATTGTCTCGTTATCTGTATGTTTATGTAAATAAGAAGCCAGGCAAACCTATTGCACCATTAGAGTATGAGTTTATTAAACTGGTACTTTCTAAAATTGGTCAGCAGGTTGTTATAAAAGATGGCTATATCCCATTACCTGTAAAAGTTGTAAAAAAAGAACTGGCTAAACTTAAGTAATTTAACAGTCATTCTTTTGGCTAAAAGGGCTACCATAGCAGGTGGCCCTTTTTATTGCTTCTGGAAATAGCGCTGAAAAATGAGAGAGCTTTGCACGATGTTAATCCTGACATCCCGGTATGCTTTGAGCAGGGATCTAGTGTTTGAAGGTGTTAAAAGTCGTTAGATTCCTGCTAAAAGCATGCCGGAATGACAAAATTGCGGTTA
Source organism: uncultured Thiotrichaceae bacterium (assembly GCA_964531165.1). Taxonomy (GTDB): domain Bacteria; phylum Pseudomonadota; class Gammaproteobacteria; order SZUA-229; family SZUA-229; genus SZUA-229. The sequence continues at coordinate 6,917 of CAZHEA010000114.1, read as the reverse complement.
GTTTTTTTGTAACATGCTCTTGTGCAAAGGTTTCAATGAATTGTTTTGATATGGAGACAGAGAAATATAAGGGCTTATATAGAGTTGTATTTCATTGTTTTTTTTCTCTTTTTTTTAAATAATGCAGCTTTGTAACAAAACTGTCATAAAACCGAAATAAAATACCCGCATGAGTTATAACAGCATAACAGACCGTACATGGCAGCAGCGTAGGCGCGCATTTATTGATACAGCAGCCAGGTACACTATTGGAATGGGCGGCATTAGTGTTATTTTTGCCATAGTCCTTATCTTTTTCTATCTTCTCTGGGTTGTTGCCCCTATTTTTAATTCGGCTGAAGTTGTAAAACAGGCTGAATACCAGATTGCAGCATCGGATAAAGTTATAACCCGATATCTGTCCGTTGAAGAAAGCGGCTCTCTTGCTGCACGCATTACATCAAATGGCGATATTCTATTTTTTAATCTGGCAGATGGAAAAGAAGTCTTAAAAGAAAGTCTTGATCTGCCAGAATATTCAAGTATCTCACACGTTATTGAAATGGATTCTGAAGGCAGGCAACTGGCAATAGCATTAGATAATAATCGACTGCTGTTTGTTGCTCTTCAGTATCAGGTTACATTTGTTGATGATGTTCGCCATTTAATCCCGGGGGTTTCATTTCCATTTGGTGAAGAACCGCTGGAGCTTAATTATATTAGCAACATTGCTCATCTGGATGTTATTCGAGATGAAGAGAGGCTGGTTTTATCTGCACTGGATAGTAGTGGACAATTACTGATACAAAGTTATGAAGTGGAAGACGGCGATGAATTATTAGAACCGGAAGCCGAAACCGTTATTGAAGTTTCTCAGAATGTGGATTTCATGTTGATGGATCCATTAGGTGAATGGCTATATTTTGCAAACACCGATGGTCAGATTGTTTATTTCGATATTAGCGATCTGGAATCTGTTGAGCGCATTGATCAGATGATGCTGGTGGAGTCAGGTCGAAAACTTGTGAATCTGGAAATGCTACTCGGTGGTGTCTCCTTAATTGCCGCAGATGATAAAGGCAGAGTGCAGCAATGGTCATTACAACGTGATGATAAGAATCAATACCGTTTAAAAGAGGTGCGAAGCTTCCAGACAGGTGCGGCAGTAAAAAATATAGTTCCAGAAAAACGTCGTAAAGCAATTGTTGGTCTGAATGAAAAAAATGAAATTATTCTTTATCATACAACGGCAGACCGTTTAATGCTTGAAGAACCTTTAGCGGGTTATAATTCAACGCCGGTGTATTTTTCATTGTCATCCCGTGCCGATATTTTACTAATCGAATCATCTAATCATACGTTTTATACCTATCATATTAAGAATGAGCACCCTGAGCTGTCCTGGCAATCTCTTTGGGGTGAGGTGATGTATGAAGGCTATAACAAGCCACAATATAGCTGGCAGTCATCATCAGCTGATAATGACTTTGAACCAAAATTTAGCTTAATGCCGCTTGCTTTTGGTACGTTAAAAGCAGCGTTTTACGCAATGTTAATTGCCATGCCTCTGGCCATTATGGGTGCAATTTATACTGCTTATTTCATGGCACCCAAAATGCGTAGCTGGGTTAAGCCCAGCATTGAAATTATGGAAGCTCTACCTACTGTAATTTTAGGTTTTCTTGCCGGTATATGGTTTGCTCCAATTGTTGAAAATAATTTGCTTGCCATACTTTCATTATCTTTTGTATTTCCATCGGGATTATTAATTTTTGCCTGGCTCTGGAGCTTTTTACCAAAAGTAATTCGTCGTTTAGTACCTGACGGTTGGCAGGCTGCATTATTAGTGCCTGTCATTATTGCTTTAGTCTGGATGTCATTTGAAGTTGCGCCTTTCTTTGAGCATGTACTCTTTGGTGGTGATCTAAAAATCTGGATGAAGAGTGAATTTGGCATTGGCTATGACCAGCGAAACTCATTAGTTGTGGGCATTGCCATGGGGCTTGCTGTTATACCCACAATTTTTTCTATTACCGAAGATGCAATTTTTAGTGTGCCAAAACATTTAACAACAGGTTCATTGGCTTTAGGTGCAACACCCTGGCAAACATTAACGCGAGTGGTTTTATTAACCGCAAGTCCTGGAATCTTTTCAGCCGTGATGATTGGTCTGGGGCGTGCAGTGGGTGAAACTATGATTGTGCTTATGGCAACAGGTAATACACCGGTAATGGATATGAGTGTATTTCAGGGCATGCGTACTTTATCTGCAAATATATCAGTTGAGTTGCCGGAATCAGAAGTTGATAGCAGTCACTACCGGATTTTATTTCTCGCTGCTTTAGTATTATTCATCGTAACCTTTATGTTTAACACAGTAGCTGAAGTTATACGTCAACGCCTGCGTAAACGTTATGGCAGTTTATAATTTATTGAGAGTTTTGCACGAAATAAATCCCGTCATCCCGGTATGCTTTTGAGCCGGGATCCAGTGGCCTTAAAACTTTAAAGTCACTAGATTCCTGCTAAAAGCATGCAGGAATGACGACAGTGTTTTTGATAGTTTTGTTCTTAACCTGATCTCATTTTTGAAGGGGAGCAGGGTGTTTTATAAAGATTGTTTTTATTATTCTCTTTTAGAGAGAGTACTTAGAAAATTTTAAATATTGGATTTGAATTTTGACAGAATCAACAAACAGTAATTTTAAAGCATGGTGGCAAAGTGGCACACCGTGGATATGGCTAAATGCGGGTGCGGTCAGTGCCAGTATTATAGTTGTGTTTGGTTTAATTGGCTTAATTGCTGTGCGTGGCATGAGTCATTTCTGGCCAGCGGATATTCAACAGATTGAATATGCCGATGCTGTGGGTGAATACCGTATTATTGGTGAGTTTGTTGAGTCTGAAGATATTAATCGAGAACAATATATTGAATCTGGTTTAGGTAAAGTGCCTGAAGATCAGGAATTTGTTAAACGTTGGCTGGTTAAAACAGGTAATCGTGAAATACTTTCAGCTGATTTTAGATGGATTGATGATCACCATATTCAAAAACAGTCAAAGCCTGAAGAGCTGGTTGTTGTAGAGCGTATTGAGTGGGGTAATCTTTATGGTTATCTATTAAGTGTTAGTGAGCTGGGTAAAATACAGTCGACAGGTGTTGAAGCCTGGTCGGAACTGGAAAAAAGATTAGAACGAGTTTCTGATCTGCGGGAAGAAATAAGCAAACTTGAAAGAAAAGAAATTGGCGCAATTAATTACCAGTTAGAGCGTTTTCGATTAGAACGTAAGAAATTAAAAATTGAAGGTCTGGATTCTAAAGAAAATTTTGCAAAAATAGAAGCTCAGGAAAAGCTACTGGATATTAAATACCAGGGGCTAAGAAAAGAACTAATTGCTCTACAAAAAGAGATCTCCAGAGACAGTGCGCATTTTAAAATCATGGATGGTAAAAAAGTTGAATTACAACTTTCTGCCATTGTTTCTGTTTTGCAGCCTAATAAATATAATGTATTAGATAAACTGGGTTGCTATTTTGTAAATTTCTATAATTTTATGGTTGAAGAACCTCGTGAAGCTAATACTGAAGGCGGTATATTCCCGGCAATTTTTGGCACGGTTATGATGGTGCTGCTGATGTCTGTTCTGGTTACGCCACTAGGTGTTGTGGCGGCTGTTTATTTGCGTGAATATGCAAAGCAGGGCGCATTAATAAGGTTGATTAGAATTGCAGTAAATAATCTGGCAGGTGTACCATCAATCGTTTATGGTGTATTTGGTTTAGGTTTCTTTGTTTATTTTCTGGGCGGAAATATTGATCAATTATTTTACCCAGAATCATCACCCGCGCCTACGTTTGGTACGCCCGGATTAATGTGGGCATCATTAACGCTTGCCTTGCTTACATTGCCTGTTGTTATTGTTTCAACAGAAGAAGGTCTGGCGCGTATTCCAGGTAGCTTTCGTGAAGGCAGTCTGGCTCTGGGTGCAACTAAATTTGAAACACTGTGGAAAATAATTTTGCCCATGTCGAGTCCGGCAATAATGACCGGTTTAATTCTGGCTGTTGCACGAGCAGCAGGTGAAGTTGCTCCCTTAATGCTGGTTGGTGTTGTGAAACTGGCACCAGAATTACCGCTTGATGGTAATTCGCCATTCCTGCATTTAGATAGAAAATTTATGCACCTGGGTTTTCATATTTATGATGTAGGCTTCCAGAGTCCAAATGTTGAAGCAGCAAGGCCATTAGTTTATGCGACTGCATTTTTACTGGTTTTAGTTATTATTTTATTGAATCTATCGGCCATTATTATGCGTAATCATTTGCGTGAAAAATATAAAGCCCTGGATGCATAATTAAATTGTAGGAGCGGCTTTAGCCGCGATTTATTATTGAAAAATTAAGTTTGAAAATATTTTTCTTTTTTGAGTAATTATTATGAACGATCAAGTTCTTACCCATGCTATTGACCCCTCTTTATTTTCTCAGGGCGTTGATCATTTAAAGTTAGAAGATGAAGAAATTTGTCTGAAAGTAAATGATCTTAATTTATTTTATGATGAGAAGCAGGCTTTAAATGGCATAAATTTAGAAATACCTAAAACCAGAGTGACGGCATTTATTGGTCCCAGTGGTTGTGGTAAATCAACTTTATTACGCTGCTTTAATCGTATGAATGATTTGGTCGATAGTGCAAAAATTGATGGCGAAATTATACTTGATGGTGAAAATATCTACTCAAGGGATGTGGATGTTTCAGCATTGCGTCGTCGAGTAGGAATGGTATTTCAAAGACCCAATCCATTTCCAAAAACTATTTACGAAAATGTAGCTTATGGCCTGCGCTTGCAGGGTATAAATAAACGCCACATTTTAGATGAGCGTGTAGAGTGGGCCCTAAAAAGTGCCGCGCTATGGAGTGAGGTCAGTAGCCGTTTACATGATAGCGCATTAGGTTTGTCTGGTGGTCAGCAACAACGTTTAGTGATTGCTCGCTCTATAGCAATAAAACCTGAAGTGTTATTATTAGACGAACCTGCATCAGCGCTTGATCCGATATCTACATTAAAGATTGAAGAGCTGATTTATGAATTAAAATCTGATTACACTATAATTATAGTGACTCATAACATGCAGCAGGCAGCGCGTGTTTCAGATTACACCGCATTTATGTATATGGGTGATTTAATTGAATTTGGTGCAACAGATAAATTATTTACCAACCCAGATAAAAAACAAACTGAAGATTACATTACTGGTCGCTACGGTTAATAACGACAAACACTTAAACGGGAAAAAAAATGAGTGCTCATATTTCACAACAATTTAATACCGAACTTGATACTGTTCGCAATCAGGTTATGACCATGGGTGGGTTGGTAGAAAATCATGTACTAAGTGCGTGTACCGCACTGGTGGAAGGTGATGAAGCCCTGGCTGAACGCATTGTTGATGACGATTTTAAAGTTAATGCGATGGAAGTAAGTATTGATGACCAGTGCACACAGATTATTGCGCGCAGACAACCCACAGCGGGTGATTTACGTTTAGTCATGATGATAGTAAAAACTATTACTGACCTTGAACGTATTGGTGATGAGGCTGAGAAAGTTGCCAAGATGGCAAGAAAACTGGCTGAAATGGATTCATCAAAAGAGCAATATGTTGAGATTCGTCATTTGGGCGAGCACGTAAGAAAAATGTTACATGATGCACTGGATGCTTTTGCGCGTACCGATGTTGAAGCGGCGCTTCATATTGCGGCAGAAGATGAAAAAGTTGATCAGGAATATGAAGCTATTATGCGACAGTTGATCACAAGAATGATGGAAGATCCCAGAGAAATTCATCGCAGTTTGAATGTTTTATGGGCAGCTCGTGCTCTGGAACGAATTGGTGACCATTCAAAAAATATCTGTGAATATGTGGTTTATCTGGTAAAAGGAAAAGATGTTCGTCATGTTACTTTAGAGCAAATGAAAAAAGAGATACTGGATTAGATAACTTAAAATTAAGATATATAGCTGGTATTAGTTAAAGTCTCAATTATAGTCAAAAGCGGAACTTTAGATTTTTCTAATTTAAGATTAAAAGCAAAAGAAAACGCAAACAACGCGAACAGCGCAAATGAACGCAGTTTTTATGCCGTCATTCCCGCGTGCTTCTAGCGGGAATCCCGTGGCTTCAGGATTTTAAAATTAAGATATACAACTGATAGTTAGTCAAAGTCTCAATTTAGTTATAAGCAGACATCGTTCGATTGATTATGCCTGGGGACAGACCTTGCATTTTGAGCTCTGTCCCCCTCGAAGTGACTATATTTACCTGGGGAAAGACCGCCGTTTTTTGGCGCTCTGTCCCCGTTGTGAGACCATGTAAAACGAGCGAAGTGACTTGCTTTGCACAAATTCTTTGCGTGGTATCACAACGGGGACGGAGCGCAAACAGCGCGGTCCATCCCCAGGCAAATCAGGTTTAAAATCTTTTGATCTTAAATGTCTGCAACAGGAGGTAAGCTGTTATTCAGTACTGGAAAGATATTTAATTATTTCTTCAGGATGATCAATGATTTCATCACTCCCCCAGTCACGGGTATCTTCCCAGCTGCCAATATAACCATACGAAGCAATAATGGTTTTCATGCCTGCGTTATTACCGGCCTCAATATCGCGCCTTGCATCGCCGATATATAAACATTGATGTGGTTTGCTGCCGGCAGCTAGACAGGCGTGATACATGGGTTCAGGGTGAGGTTTGCGGTGTACTGTTGTGTCGCCGCTTACAATACAGGCAGCGCGTTCTGATAAGCCAATCTGCTCCATTAATGGATTTGTTAACCAGCCGGGTTTATTGGTAACAACGCCCCAGTTCATGTTCTGCGATTCTATTTTATTTAATAGCTTTTCCATGCCGTTAAAAAGTATAGAGTCAATGCATA
>CAZHEA010000113.1:0-8214 GCA_964531165.1 uncultured Thiotrichaceae bacterium | reverse complement strand
CAACGTGACCGATAGTGCCCACATTGACGTGGGGTTTATTACGTTCAAACTTTTCCTTGGACATTGCAGTCTCCCCGGGAATATTAAATTAAAAAAAATACTTCTAAACAATCTGGAGCTCATAACCGGATTTGAACCGGTGACCTCTTCCTTACCAAGGAAGTACTCTACCGACTGAGCTATATGAGCAAAACTTTATACCGCCAGCTCAAATCATGGCTACAGCAGCTTTTTAAAACCCGGCACATATATATTTAACGTATATACTTATATATGTGACCGCGCATTAATTGGAGCGGGCGGCGGGAATCGAACCCGCGTCATCAGCTTGGAAGGCTGAGGTAATACCATTATACGACGCCCGCATAGCGGCTCGCATTTTACTACCAGCCACGCTTACAAAATTGGTGGAGGGGGGAGGATTTGAACCTCCGAAGCCGAAGCAGCAGATTTACAGTCTGCCCCCTTTGACCACTCGGGAACCCCTCCAAAAACTGGAAGCCGCATATTTTGAAGCACTATAACCTTACTGTCAATAAAAAGCGGCCCGATTCCTGCTTATATTTCCAAAGAAGAACCTTCAGTGGACAATACATTTGCAGTATTTCCGGGCCGCCTGTCTATTGAGAGCACCTCAAAACATGCAGCGATAGCATCACTGTATGACACTATCTATATATGGTGCCGGCACCATGAGTCGAACACGGGACCTACTGATTACAAGTCAGTTGCTCTACCATCTGAGCTATGCCGGCTTATTTCTTAAACTTTACTATTGCCATCCATGGCACGACTTCATGATTTTATATAACCATCTGCTTTGTCATCCCTGCCAAAGCGTTCGCCGTATCCGGCTTACCCATCTGAGCTATGCCGGCTTATTCTTTCTCAAACAAAATAAGAGCTTTGCGAGAAGGAGCGCAATTCTAGTGAAAGAAGAGACATTTCGCAATGCCAATTTGGCATTTATTTAAATTATTTTTTGTTCTAGTACTTTTAAAGTGGCTTTTAGCTGCCTGACCAGTCATTTTTGCTCTGCCCCTGACACATTTATTAACCTTTACAGGCTCTTTCCAGCTGCGACACGCCATCTGAAATATATTCCTCTACCGAGAAACCCGACTCACCTTCAGTCGACTCAATCTGATAATCCAGCCAATAAATATCATACTCACGATAAATAACTTTGATTTCAGCCTTAAACCCCAGATTCTGCACTTTTTTCATTCTCCGGTTCGCATGCTTAGGCTCCCTGAAGTGTCCTAATGAAATACTATTCTTCTCACCACCACTCAAAACGATGTAAAAATCATTAATGTGTTTCTTACGCAGCTTTTTTGCAGTTAATTTTGCCAGCTTTTTATTCGCCAACGCCGGTACATATACCCAATAACGGTGCTTTACTGTTTCCGCTCGTTTTCTGACTGATAATCCATTCACATATTCTGCAATTGAATCACGCAACTGCAGCATTATATTCTCATCTTTGAACGGCCCCAGCGTATAACAGGTTGTGATTTCAGAGCTTTCTGTCACCGGCATGTCATCAGGTAACTTTTGCTGTTGATTGTCAGCCACATCATTACGCGACATCGACGCCGCTTTTAACGCATTTATTTTCTCTTCATTTAATAGCTGCAAACGCTTAAGACTAGTTGCAAGTGGCTTTAGCTCGTTTACTTTTACAGTTGGATTTAAATACTCCCACCCCGCATAAAGTAAATTTAAAACCACAATAAACACTAACAATGTACGCATAATTTTCGTTAACCTGTCTGCTATTTAGCCTTTGAAGATAGATACAAACCCTGCATCACCAAAAACGGCCGGTATTCAAATGAAACATTTTTCATTTTGTTAAGCGCCCCGGGTAATGCATTAGCCAGCCAATCCCCATCACCGCCTGTTATGACACAATGCACGCTGGTTGACTGCAGCACCGGCAGCTGCCCGACTATGCCTGCCAGCCCTCCAGAAATCATCTGACTGCAGCCTTTTGTTATGGCTATGTCTGTCGCTGATGCCAACCCGGCTGTCTGCGACAGGCCCATTTCAGAATACTGCTTGATTCCTATATTACCTGTACCCTTATCCAGCGACGTCAACATGGTCTGAAAACCCGGCATTATCAGCCCACCCATATGCTCACCTTCACTATTTAGCGCATCAAATGTAATCGCTGTGCCGCAGTCAATGATACATATATAATCTTTTTTTTGCTGCTTGCATAAATCATATGCTGCCAGCATAGCAAGCCAGCGATCAACGCCCATCTGAGATGGGTTTTTATATGAATTAATAACGCTACATTGCACGGCCATGGTTTGAGCAAATTTATACGCTGTATAATTTTTATATTTAAGCCATTTTATAAAGCGTAATTTAATTGTCTCTCCTGCAACACAACTAATTTGCATTAAGGGCGATTCTAATGGCAATAAAGCTAACCCCAACTTTTTTTCAAAGTCATTTTCATGATAGGAAAAAACACCATGGCCAGTGATATTGTCATGCTCTATCTGCGCCCACTTTACCCGGCTATTACCAATATCAATGGTTAACATGTGCCGCTGTTTTCCACTACTTTCAATTTAATATCCGCTGCATAAAATTCAACCAGCTGGTTATCAACTTCAATATTCAAAGAATAGTCTTTGTTAACACCCATAACTCTTCCGCTTTTTTCAGTATTTTCTATTTTAATAATGACATCACGCCCCGTAAGCATGTCAAACTTTTCCCAGTCACCTGCAAATGATTCAAAGCCTGATTGTACATACTCCTGCATACAATCCATTAAAGAAGCAAGCAACTGACTTACTAGCAGATTTCTATTTAACGACATATCTGAATACTCATTGATACACAGTGCGGTATGCAGGTCAGTCCAGGGCTGGTCTATACACCGGCCTGATGATTGCGGCATTTGCACATTAACTCCGACCCCTACAACCACATATATTTGCTTTGCACTCACCCGTGTTTCTACCAGCACACCCGCCAGTTTTTTGCTTTTATATAACACATCATTAGGCCATTTTAAGCCGGTATTAACACCTAACTGCCTAAACACCCGAGCCAATGCAACCCCACAGGCCAGAGAGATGCCTGCCAACTCGATTGCCGTTGTCGAATCTATCAGCAACCCCAGACTGACATACACATTAGCATCAGGCGGAGACTGCCATACCTGCCCATTGCGACCGCGACCGGCGCTCTGCTGGTTTGCCACACAAACAATAAACTGACCCGGCTTTGCGGGCCGGCACTGCATGACTTTGTCATTGGTTGACGTAACACTCTCCAGCACCTGCATACTTTCAAGTTTGTCCAGCAGTGCCTGCGGCAACAATTGACTGATATGTAGTTGCGTTAATGGATTTTTTTTTCGCGACTTATCTGTGAATATACCGTCTATCTCCATTATATTGGCTCGCTCATTATATATCTGCAACCTGTTATCTGTACTTTTAAAGTAAATTTACTACACTCTAAGCTAAAGACTTATCATCACATGTCGATAAATAGCTATCATAGAAAACAAAATTACATACTGTTTGCCCGACACATAATTATAATAATCAGGCAAACACTTAAGGAGACGCAGTGGATTTAGCAACATTATTGGGGCTCGTTATTACCCTTGGTTTCATCATTGGCGCCATTGTTTCCGGCGGACCATTCGGCTTATTTGTCAACGTACCTTCACTACTCATTGTAATAGGCGGTAGCGTAGCGGTTGTCCTCATGCAGTTTACCTTAAGCCAGTTCTTTGGTGCATTTAAAGTTGCTGCAAAAGCCTTTATTCATAAAAGCGTAGATGCCGCCGAACTTATTCAACAAGCTGGTGTGCTTGCCAATATTGCACGAAAGGAAGGCATGATGGCGCTCGAGTCTCAGGAGATTGAAAACCCCTTTCTCAATAAAGGCATCCAGCTTTGTGTTGACGGCCACCCGCCTGATCTGGTGCGTAAAATGCTGAGTAAAGACATCAGTCTCACAATCCAACGCCATGAAACCGGTCAGAAAATCTTTACCGCACTGGGTGATATAGCACCCGCAATGGGCATGATAGGCACACTCATTGGACTGGTGCAGATGCTCGCCAATATGGAAGACCCTAAGACCATTGGCCCTGCCATGGCGGTTGCTTTATTAACCACGCTTTACGGCGCTGTCATTGCAAATGCATTTGCTTTACCCATCGCAGATAAACTTGCACTTCGAAGTCAGGAGGAAAAAACCAATCGCACATTAATTCTGGAAACCATAAGCGGCATACAAGAAGGCATGAACCCACGGGTGCTTGAAGAGCTATTAAAAGCCTTCCTGCCAGAGAGCCAGAGAGACAATGACTCGGACAAAGAAGAATAATCGCGGCTAAGCAGATATGGAAGATGATGAAGAAGTAAAATGCCCCTCCTGCCCCCCTGCGTGGTTAGCAACATTTGCAGACCTGATGTCGTTGCTGATGTGTTTTTTCGTATTGCTATTGTCTTTCTCTGAGATGGACGCGCTCAAATTTAAACAGCTTGCAGGTTCTATGTCGCAGGCATTCGGTGTTCAGCGCGATGTTAAAACCAAAGAAATTCCCAAAGGCACCAGCATCATCGCCAAAGAGTTTACACCCGGGAAGCCGACACCGACTGTTTTAAAAGTCATGCGCCAACATACTACTGACGACCGCAAGAAAAATCTGGATTTCAGAAAGGGTCCTGAAAAATCTGATAAATCAGGTGAAAAATCTGAAGCGGAAAAACGTCTGGAAAAACTCAAAAAAGCCCTTAAAGACCAGATCGCTGCCGGACAAATAGAAGTTTCAGGTGATAATGAACGCACCATTATTCGCATTAGAGAAAAAGGCTCTTTTTCATCCGGCAGCGCCACCTTAAACCGGAAATTTAAGCCGGTACTGATAAAAATCGCCAGTGCTATAGAAAAGACGCCAGGCAAAATCCATATTTCAGGTCATACTGATAACATCCCTATTTCTACCTATAAATTCAGATCAAACTGGGAACTATCATCAGCACGTGCGGTTTCAATACTCGATCAAATTTTACGTGTTAATAAAAATATACCTAACAAACGCATCGTTATACAGGGATATTCCGACACTATTCCCCTGGTGCCCAACACGACACCTAAAAACAGAGCAACTAACCGACGCGTTGAAATTGAAGTCATAAAACAAACACAAACTGTTAAAGAGATGCCAAGCCTGATTAAATTTTCAGAGTAATATACTGGAAACATATGCGAATAAAACTATGATAAAACTAAACGAAGATGAAAGACGCGACTTTTTTAGAATTGATGACGAAGTTTATCTTGAGCTGACAACTATATCTGATGATGAATACAGTCAGGCTCCTGAAACGCTAAAAAACCTGCATAATAATTCATTTAGCCTTAGCGCTAATTTTGCAACTTTAAATAACAGCTTAAATCCATTGCTCAACAATATAAAACAACTTCATCCTGATATCGGTGAATACCTTGAAGCGATTAACAGTAAGATTGACAGCCTCAGCCAACACTTACTCAGCGATAAAAGCAACTTTGATAAAGACAAGCTAACACCAGCCAATATAAGCGCCTCAGGCATTCAATTAAAGACCTCACAACCCTTTAGCCTGCAACAAACTGTAAAACTTGAGCTTATTTTACTACCTGAAAAAGTTGGTGTTTTGATCTTCGGGCGTATAGTCGATATAAAAGATGACAATATATCTATTGAGTTTGATTATCTAAGACCAGAAGATCAGGAGCTAATGATCAAGCATAATTTAAATAAACAAATGTCTGAACTACGAGAGAAAAATGACAATCATTAGGAATCTTCACGATTAGACTTTTTATTGTCCTGATAAAGCACGACCTGATTTCGACCTGATGATTTTGCCTCATATAATGCATGATCCGCATGCTGAAGCAGTAAGCTACTAATTTCTCGAGCACTCATGTGTTTTTCATCTAAATTCGAAAGAATACCAAGACCAATAGAAACCGTAACATTCAAGCCACCTTTGCCACAGGTTAAACGCGCATCTACCTCAACCGCATTGCGTAAACGCTCTGCAATTTCAAAAGCACGCTCTATACTGACCGCAGGTAATACAACAACAAACTCTTCGCCACCATATCTGGCAACAATATCACAAGCCCTGATCTGCTCTTTTATTAAATTAACTAACTGCGTTAATACCAGATCACCAACATGATGGCCAAAAGTATCATTGACTTTTTTAAAGAAATCCACATCAAGAAACATACAGGCAAGATTTTCTGACTGACGCAAGCTCCGCTCAATTTCATCCGTAAAACGTAAATCGAAATATCGCCGGTTATAGGCCTGTGTCAATGGATCCTGATAACCAATTTCCTTTATGCGCTGTTGATTCAAGCAGTTTTCAATCGCAACTGCCGTCATTGCAGAAAGCTTTTGAAGAAACGTTGTACCTATGCCGGACTGGTAACGATTAACATCTCGACTGAGCAACAGCAAAGTACCTATCAATTTATTATTACGTATTAGCGGCAAGATAGCCGAACTCTTGCAGGAGCTTAAGTTATTAATACCGGTTAACATCCAACTATAATCCTGCAAAACATGATTACCTAATACTGGAAACATTTTTAAATCTGATATTTTATCTTCATCTTTTTCTATATCCAGTATCAGTAGTTTTGACTCATATAATTGTTTAGCATCGACATCATGGCCATAAAATAATTTTTCAGTATCCCTGTCAAAGTCAATTAGCGTCATCACTACATCCTGTAGCTGAAATCGCGCCTGCATTTGAAATAACACATAATCCCGAAGTTCGGCCGGTGTATTAGAAGAAATGATTTCAAACCCAAAAGAATCAAAGAGCTCCTGCTTTTGCTCATTTGTTCGAGCACGACGAAGTAGATTATCCAGCTTGCGCTTTAGTTTACGATTCTCATTGAAAATAGTATCTTCCATGAATAGAGTTTATATCAAATTAATTTTTTTGACGTGATATTTCATCTGATTTTTAGAGGATAGATAAATATATTTGCCTGCTTAGATCGTAAATAAATACGTTCTCTGATATTTCATACCTTACAAAAAAATAACTGTAGCTCTAAGCACTGATTTGCGGATAAATCTGCGTATAAGCTCGGTCTTACAGGATAAGCACCATAGCACTGACTCGATCCTCTTAAACAGCACTAAAAGCACCTTAACCTGCCATTAACACGCCGCCGTTTACCTTATAAAAATCACAGCCAAAAAAATACCCAGTCCGTTTCCGGTCTGGGTATTTCGGTGTTAAATCCTGGCAGTGTCCTACTGTATTCGCGCTATCCCTGCGCTCACCCCTTCGGGGCCGTGGTGGAAAAAACATCCACCACGTTAAAAAAAGCTCCAGGCGTTTTTTTCACATGCCCATGTGCGAGTAGCACACCGCTTTTGTATTCTGAGCAGCCAAAAAAATACCCAGTCCGTTTCCGGTCTGGGTATTTCGGTGTTAAATCCTGGCAGTGTCCTACTCTCACATGGGGAGACCCCACACTACCATCGGCGCTAAATCGTTTCACTTCTGAGTTCGGGATGGGATCAGGTGGTTCCAAGTCGCTATTGCCGCCAGGAAAGCTCGTATAAGGTTCAAACAAATTGCTTTGCCTAACCTTGTACCCCGCGTGTCGCTTAATTCACACAGGGCGTAATTTGGATTCAAGTTATTTTTGGATTACATGCATCAGCATTACTGTTTAGTTTTAAAAACAGCCAATGTGATTGTAATTTGTATCACGTCGCTTAACACAAGTGTTACCCACCAAGATCAACTTACCTTGTAGCACTTCCCCGTTAGGGATCCCAATTAAGGGGGCATACAAGTCACTTGGGGTTATATGGTTAAGCCGCACGGGCAATTAGTACAGGTTAGCTTCACACATTACTGTGCGTCCACACCCTGCCTATCAACGTTGTAGTCTTCAACGACCCTTTAGAATCTTCAAGAGATTAGGGAAACTTCATCTTGAGGCCTGCTTCCCGCTTAGATGCTTTCAGCGGTTATCAGTTCCGAACGTAGCTACTGGGCAATGCCATTGGCATGACAACCCAAACACCAGGGGTTCGTCCACTCCGGTCCTCTCGTACTAGGAGCAGCTCCTCTCAAGTTTCCAACGCCCACGGCAGATAGGGACCGAACTGTCTCACGACGTTCTAAACCCAGC
>CAZHEA010000112.1:0-8269 GCA_964531165.1 uncultured Thiotrichaceae bacterium | reverse complement strand
CCAAGTTTTCTATCGAACAGATAATGATGCAGTTGTCGTTTTTGTCGCGCACTACCTCCATCTCGTATTCTTTCCAGCCCAGAATCGATTCTTCTACTAACAATTCCCTGGTCGGTGAAAGATCTAAACCGCGCTTACAAATTTCTTCAAATTCTTCTTTGTTATAAGCAATGCCACCGCCGCTGCCACCCATGGTGAATGATGGACGAATAATCGTCGGAAAACCCACCATCGCTTGAACCTGATGCGCTTCTTCAAGACTGTGGGCAACCGCAGCTTTAGGCATATCAAGACCAATTTCTTCCATGGCTTTTTTAAACTTTTCACGATCTTCTGCCATATCGATGGCTTCTTTCTGCGCACCAATCATTTCAACATTGAATTTTTCCAGCACACCTTCGCGGTCTAAATCCAGCGCACAATTAAGTGCCGTCTGGCCACCCATGGTAGGCAACAAAGCATCCGGCTTTTCTTTTTCGATAATGCGCGCAACGGTTTTCCAGTGAATGGGTTCGATGTAGGTTGCATCGGCCATTTCCGGATCGGTCATGATAGTTGCCGGATTGGAGTTAACCAATATAACGCGGAAGCCTTCTTCGCGTAATGCCTTACAGGCTTGCGCGCCGGAATAATCAAACTCACAGGCCTGACCGATAACGATAGGGCCTGCGCCGATGATTAAAATACTTTTTATGTCGGTGCGTTTAGGCATTGCGGTTTCCTTTAACAGTCAAAAGCAAAAGATTTTTCCGCAAATAAACGCGAATAGACGCAAATTGTTTCAATTTAGATTCTCTCTGTTTCATTGTATTGCCAATACGATACGGCGAATACCAAGCCTGGGTGTTCCAAAATTCAAGAGCAAGCCAACACTAATACCAGTTGCTCTCAAATAATTCATAAGTTGTGCATCATGTTGTTTAGTAAATTGAGAAACTGCTTTTAATTCAATTAACAGCTTACTCTCAACCAGTAAATCAGCAATATAGCTACCGACTACACTTTCACGATAATGAACATTTATTGCCTTTTGCTACTCATATTCTATTCCCTGATGAGACAGCTCCAAACATAACGCATTTTCATAAACAGATTCTAAAAATCCAGCGCCTAGTTTATTACTAACGTCAAACGCACAACGAATAACCTTTTCGGATATTGCCATCTTCTGCACCATGCCCACCTCCATATAAACATTTGCGTACATTCGCGTTCATTTGCGGTAAATGCTTTTGTTTTTAGTTTTTAAGCCTTCTCAATCAACTCAATAAAGTGATCAAACACCGGTGACACATCATTCGGCCCGGGGCTGGCTTCCGGGTGTCCCTGGAAACCAAATGCAGGTTTATCGGTGCGGTGTATTCCCTGTAACGATCCATCAAACAGTGAACGGTAAGTCGGTTTTAAATTATCCGGTAAGGTTTTTTCGTTTACCGCGAAGCCGTGGTTCTGGCTTGATATCATGACGGTTTTGGTTGCCGTGTCCTGCACTGGATGGTTAGCACCGTGATGACCAAACTTCATTTTTTCAGTTTGAGCCCCACAGGCTAATGCCAGTAACTGATGGCCAAGGCAAATACCAAACATCGGAATATCAGTTTCCAGCACATCTTTAATGGCCTGAATTGCGTAGTCACATGGCTCCGGGTCACCGGGGCCATTGGATAAAAACACGCCGTCCGGGTTCATTGCCAGTACATCTGCTGCCGGGGTTTTTGCCGGCACTACTGTGACTTTGCAGCCGCGATCCACCAGCATATTTAAAATATTGCGTTTAATACCGAAATCGTAAGCTACAACATGATGAGGCAAATCTTTTACATCAAACTGCTTATGCGTATTGCTGTCGATTTCCCAGCTGCCCTGAGTCCACTCAAATGATTTTTCAGTGGTGACTTCTTTTGCCAGATCCATACCTTTCAGCCCGGCAAATGCCTGAGCTTTTGCGACGGCGTCTTTCTCATCAATACTGTCACCCGCAACGATGCAGGCATTTTGCGCACCTTTCTCTCGCAGGATTCGAGTTAAACGACGGGTATCAATATCCGCAATCGCCACTACATTGTGCTTTTGTAGATATTCAGACAGAGTCATTTCACTGCGCCAGTTACTCGCCACCAGTGGTAAATCACGAATCACCAGACCCGCGGCATGTACCCGGGCAGATTCTTCATCACCGGAACAGACGCCTGTATTACCGATATGGGGGTATGTCAGGGTAACAATTTGTCTGGCATAGGAAGGGTCCGTGAGAATCTCCTGATAGCCGGTCATGGCGGTATTAAAAACACACTCGCCGACTGAAGACTCACCGGAAACACCAATGGATAGCCCCCAGAACAGGCTACCATCTGCTAACGCTAACAGCGCTTTTTGACTCATTATGCCTCCGCTGAACATACGAAACGGGAGCAACCAATCGAATGGCTGCTCCCGTTTATGAAAATCGTGTAAAAATCCGAATGATTATAACAAACTTATCGATAGCTCTCTATTACTATCTTCTTATTTAGCGAGGTGTTTGTCCGTAAAGGGGTAAAAATAGCCATAAACATTGCAGAACCTCGAATCCCCCCTACCCCCTCTTTGTTAAAGAGAGCTTATCCTTTAGCTCTCCTTTATAGAAGAACAGGGGCTGAGGGGGGATTCAACCCATAATAGAATTGACAAATAAACCACCATGGCGTTATAAATTAAAAACAATCAACAAGGAGTCGTTGCTATGGAAAGCCGCAGAAAATCACCCGTGCCTAACTCACAAAAGCACAGAAACACCCCGGCCGAAGCTGAACACAAACTCTGGCAACATCTACGGCACAAGCAACTTTTAGGCGCGCAGTTCAGCCGTCATAAACCCGTTTCTCATTTTATTGTAGATTTCTACTGCGCAAAAGCCAGGCTGGTAATCGAAATTAATAGCAACCAGTACTTTGACACCGCGCACTTACTCAAAGACAGCATTCGTGATCAGGCACTACGGGATAGAGGCCTACATGTTTTAAGGTTCAACAACCAACAGGTGCTACTGAATATGGACGCCGTGGTGGGCGTAATTTATTCACAGTTAGTGAGCGAATTGAAAACTAAAGCCCAACCCCCACAGCAATAAGACAAAAACACTAAAACAGCTCCCTTAGTAAAACAGGCCTAATGATATAGGAATAATTATTGCCAGTTATTAAAGGAGTGAATATTTTCACTGAAGATAATTTAACGCAGACATAAAAAAAGCCGGAACATGTATGTTCCGGCTTTAGTAATAGTGGCGTCCCCAAGGGGAGTCGAACCCCTGTTGCCTGGATGAAAACCAGGTGTCCTAGGCCTCTAGACGATGGGGACGCTGTCCCATCTCGATGAACTAGTCATCAAAAGAGAGCGCGAATTATAGGGAGCAAACTACAGGCCGTCAACCAAATATTACATAATTATTAAATTAATTCAGTTACCACTAATATACAAAACAGATTTGTTGTTTAAAACATCCAGCCGTTAGGGTTCGCAGGCCGTTTGCTTGCAACCCGCTATTTCAAGACAATGCCCGTCACCTCTTCATAAAAACCAAAAAGCATCGTCGTTCCCGAATGCTTCTATCGGGAACCCAGCGACTTTAAAACCGTCAGAAACTTAAACCTTCTTCTCTTCTTTAGCCCAGGAATCCCGCAACGTCACCGTCCGGTTAAACACCAGCGCATCCGGCGATCCCGCATCCCGGCAAAAATAGCCTTCGCGCTCAAACTGAAAGCGCTCGCCGGGTTTAGCGTCCGCCAAAGATGGCTCCAGCATACACTTACTTAAGACCACTAATGAATCTGCATTAATACGTTGTTTAAAATCCACACCGTCTTTGCCGTCATCCGGTGTCGGTTGATTAAACAGACGGTCATACAATCGTACCTCAGCCTGCACCGCATGAGCCGCAGAGACCCAATGGATTACACCCTTCACTTTTCGCCCTTCCGGCTTTTTACCTAACGTGTCCTGATCATAAGAACAGCGCAACTCAATGATTTCACCCTGCTCGTCTTTAATAACCTTATCGCAACGAATCACATAGCCGGAGCGCAAACGCACTTCTTTATCCAGCACCAGGCGTTTAAATTTATTATTGGCCTGTTCACGAAAATCTTCCCGATCGATATACACTTCGCGACTAAACGGGATTTTACGTTTACCAAACTCTTCATTTTGCGGATGATTAGGTGAGTTTAATTCTTCCACCTGATCTTCAGGATAATTTTCAATTACCACTTTCAGCGGATTCATTACACCCATACGACGCGGTGCATGGGTATTTAAATCATCACGAATGGTAGCTTCCAGCATGCCCATTTCAACTGAGTTCTCAACTTTACTAATACCAATACGAATACAGAACTCACGAATCGAAGCCGGTGTAAAACCTCTTCGGCGCAGACCTGCAATCGTCGGTAAACGTGGATCATCCCAGCCACTCACCAGTTTTTCATCCACCAACTGAGTCAGCTTACGCTTGCTCATTACGGTGTATTGCAGATTTAAACGCGAAAATTCAATTTGCTGTGGGTGGCATTCCAGGGAAATATTGTCCAGCACCCAGTCATATAACGGACGATGATCCGCAAATTCCAGGGTACACAATGAATGCGTAATACCTTCTAAAGCATCAGAAATAGGATGGGTGAAATCGTACATCGGGTAAATCGACCAGGCATCACCGGTTTGATGATGTTCCACACCTTTGCGAATACGGTAGAGCATCGGGTCACGCATATTAATATTGGGGGATGCCATATCGATTTTAGCACGCAGCACCCGCGCACCATCATCAAACTCACCGCTTTTCATACGCTCAAATAAATCAAGATTTTCATCCACTGAGCGATCACGGAACGGGCTGTTTTTACCCGGCTCTTTTAACGAGCCACGATACTCACGGGTTTCATCCGCGCTTAAATCACACACATAAGCCTTACCGGCTTTAATTAATTCAACCGCATAAGCATAAAGCTGATCGAAATAACTCGACGAATAATACAGGCGATCCTGCCAGTCAAACCCCAGCCATTTAACGTCTTCCTGAATCGCACGTACAAAATCCACATCTTCCTTTTCTGGATTAGTGTCGTCGAAGCGCAGGTTACAGGTGCCCTTATAATCTTCTGCCACGCCAAAATTCAGCACAATGGACTTGGCATGACCGATATGCAGATAGCCATTGGGCTCAGGTGGGAAACGGGTGGCAATCTTACCGCCATTTTTATTGGCGGCGATATCTGCATCGATTATGTGACGAATGAAATTAGTCGGGCTGGTGGTTTCTTCTGTGCTCATTGAGTGTGGATTCTGTGGGTGATTTTTAATTGACGGTATTTTAGCCTTTATTAATGCAAGTTATAAGCGCTATACAAAGATAAATCCCCCTTTTACCAAAGGGGAGACTATTGCCCCCTCTTAGCAGAAGATGAACCGGGGGGAGATTTGACCGTTACTCCCCTCTCATAGAAAACAGAGCACCCAAGCCTCCCCCTTAGCAAAACGGGGACTGAGGGGGATTTGACACCTACATCAGACCGAAGATATAAACACCTCAACAACAAACGGACTAAAGCAATGGAAAGCTACAACAAACACTTAAAAAACAATTCACAAAAATTAAGAAACAACCTCACTGATGCCGAACAAAATCTCTGGCAAAAACTTCGCTGCAAACAGATGTTAAATATCCAGTTCAACCGGCAAAAAATAATATTAAATTTCATTGTTGATTTTTACTGCGCGAAAGCAAAGCTGGTAATAGAAATTGACGGTAGCCAGCATTCTGAAGATACACATCAACTCAGAGATAAAAAACGTGATGAGGCGTTACAGAGCATGGGTTTACTGATTTTACGCTTTGACAACCGACAAATACTATTGGAGACAGATGCGGTGTTAGAAAAAATATATAGTGTTGTACAAAAGAGACTTAAAGATTAAATCCCCCTCAGTCCCCCTTTTTCTAAGGGGGAGGCTTTAACTCCCTTCTTAGCAAAAGAGGGAGTGAATATAGATTAATGCCAAATCAGATATCTAGTATTAAATAACTGAGTAGCGGAGAGATTTTGCTTAGGGGGATGCTTCAGGGGTCGGAGTCAAATTTGATACCAACATAAACACAACACCTATCCACACTAAATCAAATTTGACTCCGACCCCATGACAATAACGCCATAACAACAACTAATCTTTCACACCCCAGTCATCAAACTTCAGCTCCCACTCCCAGGCATGTCGAAGAATCACTCCCAGATCCGCAAACTCAGGCTTCCACCCCAGCTCTTTCTGCAACAAAGATGAATCAGCTACCAGCCGAGCAGGATCACCATCACGCCTCTCCCCCATCAACACAGTAAAATCATTACCGGTCACTTGCTTAGCTACATCGATCAGCTCTTTAATAGAGTACCCCTGACCATTGCCCATGTTATAAGCTTTGGTTTCACCACCCGCAACCAGATGCTCCAGCCCCAGTAAATGCGCGCTGCACAAATCATTAATATGAATATAATCCCGAATACAGGTACCATCCGGCGTGTCATAATTCGTTCCAAAAATAGTGATATTGTCACGCCGCCCGGAAGCAGCCTGCAGCACCAGCGGAATTAAATGCGTCTCAGGAATATGTCGCTCACCCAGCTCACCGTCCGGGTCGGCACCCGCCGCATTAAAGTAACGCAGACTCACCGACTTCAAACCATAAGCATGATCAAAATCACGTAAAATTTGCTCAACCATTAATTTACTGTGCCCATAGGGATTAATCGGTTTTTGAGAATGCGCTTCATCAATTGGCGTGTAATCCGGCTCACCAAAAGTGGCAGCGGTAGATGAAAAAATAAAACACTTAACCCCGTGTTCAACCATCGCATCCAGCAGCACCTGAGTGTTGCTGACATTATTGCGATAATACATAGACGGCTTTTCAACCGACTCACCTACCTGAATATAAGAAGCAAAGTGCATCACCCCATCAAACTGATTATCAGAAAATAACGTATCCAGCAATTTAGCATCGGCGATATCGCCCTCAACAAACTCACCGTATTTCACCGCATCTTTATAGCCATTTGAGAGATCATCTAATGTCACCACATCATGCCCGGCCCCGCTGAGCATTTTTACCATGTGTGAGCCGATGTAGCCTGCTCCGCCTACTACCAGTACTTTCATTTTCCTTCGCCTTTCAATTTATTTAATCATGTTGATGTCAGTGAATATAGTTGTGAGCTGGAATAACAACACTAGTTTAGCTTTTAATGTATCACCCATTATATAAATACTTCTAATGATAAATTATTTTTTATAAACAGCACTACGGCATGTCACTTTAATGATCTGAACAATAAGTGTTGAGTGTTGAGTCCTGAATTTGATAAACACCTTGCCTCACTCTGTATAATTCCTGCCCCGATAACTTAAAATCGGCCGTCATTCCTGCGAAGGCAGGAATCCAGTGACTTGTGTAACCAAAGTCGCTAAATCCCCGACACAAGCATTCGGGAATGGCAGAAGTTTTAAGACGTGCCTATAACCAGTAAACTAAATCCATCCAATGTAGGTGCAGATTTATTCGCATGAAATTATACCGCTCAAGTTATGCCCAGAATAAACTCGTACTCACTGACTCTCACCAGCGTATCCGACTTTATTTTCCTCACCATAAATAGCCGCCATAAAAATAGCCAGATACAAAGCAAAAAAGCCAACCGAACGAGACCGATACAGCATCGGTTCGGAAATACCAAACGCCATATAGGCCACAACTAACACTAAACCTGCTAACGCCAAACGCTGAGACTCTACCGACTTAGCGTGTTTAATATGTTTAATAAATATCCAGGCCGGAGTTAAAAATAAAATCATCAAAACCATAAAACCTAAAATCCCACCGTGGGCTAATGCTGAAAAGTATTCACTGTGGGGGTGGTCAAATGTGGCTGCAATATTATTACGCAAACCTTGGGCCACTTGCAGATTTGCCTGTTCCCGATAATGCCCCCAACCAACGCCCAAAAGTGGATTATCGAGAAACATCATCCATGAAGCCTGCCACATTTCCAGGCGAGTGCCGACTGATGTTCTTCGCTTGATAGATTTAATTTCACTATCACCATACTGTAGTAAACTGGTAATGGTTCTATCAACATGAGACTTTACATGGGTTTGAGGCACTGCATATATTAGTCCTGTCAAAATAATAATTGCTGTAGCAATCATTATTTTGAATTTAAAAGAAAAATGAGATTTTATA
>CAZHEA010000111.1:0-8421 GCA_964531165.1 uncultured Thiotrichaceae bacterium | reverse complement strand
GAACTCACGACATTCTCGTTGGCAACGAGATGCTCTACCGCTGAGCTACACCCGCTTAGTCTGTTTGGCTATTGCCTCAACAGAGGGCGCTATTATAGAGATCGCTGGCTTTTGGTCAAGTGGTAATTTCGTTTAATTGTAATATTTTTCAGTGACATAGTGATTGACTTACTGGGATGCTGATTTGACGGTGTGTTTTTTGGTGGTTTTGGTTTTTTAGAATTTTTTGGTGTATTGGAACGGCTTGAGGTTTGGGGTTTAGTTGGTTGATTGTGCTGGGTTTTGCTAGATTAGTGCATTACAGATTCAAAGTCACTGGATCCCAGCCACAGGCATGCTGGGATGACGATTTTTTTTGGGTTTGTGTGGTTGGTTATTAGGGCTTGTTCTTAAGATTGGGTGTTAAGTGCTACTGGGTCACTGGATCCCCGACACAAGCGTTCGAGGATGACGGTTCCTTTTTTGAATTTATATGGCTGGTTGTTTGGGGTCGTATTCTTAAAATTGGCTGATAAGTACTGCT
The DNA here is from genome assembly GCA_964531165.1 of uncultured Thiotrichaceae bacterium. Classification (GTDB taxonomy): domain Bacteria; phylum Pseudomonadota; class Gammaproteobacteria; order SZUA-229; family SZUA-229; genus SZUA-229. The sequence goes on along the minus strand of CAZHEA010000111.1, from coordinate 7,898 downwards.
GGGTCACTGGATCCCCGACACAAGCGTTCGAGGATGACGAAGCTTTTTTGAAGATTATGATGTACCCGATACAGCCATTCAGTCAGGACACAGGCTACCTACGCATCATGCGCTTTCATCGCCTTCCAGCCGGCTTTCATATAATCCATCATCGATGCGATAGTCAGAATCACTGCGAATACCAACAACACTAAGCCAATGGTGTGTGTGGGTAAGCCATACCAGTCATCTCTGTGCAACAAGAACCCTAGTGCAAACATCTGCACGAAAGTTTTGTATTTGCCCATCTGCGAAACCGCCACATCATCACGTTTGCCCTGCGATGCCATCCATTCTCTTAATGCAGAAATAACAATTTCACGACCAATAATAATACAGGTGCCAATGACAATAATCACTTCCGGATGGGCTGATGCCAACAATATCAGCGCCACCGACACAATTAATTTATCCGCTACCGGATCCATAAAGGCACCGAAGGCTGAGGTTTGATTTAGCTTTCTGGCGAAGTAACCGTCAAACCAGTCGGTCACACAGGCCAGCCCATATAGCCATGCAGATGCAGGCCTGGCCCATTCATAAGGCAGATAAAACAGAATAATTATAATCGGTATGAACGCGATTCTAGTCAGGGTCAGGCTATTGGGTAAGTTAAGTTTCATTAAACTGTATTTCAGGTTGTTTTATAGGTGACGAATTGATGTCTATTCAGACCGCAGCACATCATAAATGATTTGCGCTAAATTTCTACTTATACCCGACACTTTTGCTAAATCTTCTACGCCAGCCTGCTTTACTCCCTGCAACCCGCCAAAATGCCGGATTATATTTTGACGCCGTTTCGGACCCAGCCCCGGTATCGCTTCCAGAGGTGATGTGCGACGAGCCTTTTCACGTTTGGCGCGGTGACCGCTTATCGCAAAACGGTGAGCTTCATCGCGCACATTTAATATTAGATGAAAAGCGCTGGAATCTTCCGGCAAATACAGGTCTTTTCGCCCGTCACTGAATACCAGCTTTTCCAGCCCGGCTTTACGGCCCTCGCCTTTGGCGACACCGATTAACTGCACGCTATCTATCTGTAGCTGATCCATCACCTCCACCGCCTGGCGCAGCTGACCTTTACCACCATCGATAAAGAGTATATCTGGCATTCTGGCATCATCATTGGTTGATTTTTTCAATCTCGAATAACGCCGCTGTATCGCCTGCCGCATAGCCGCATAATCGTCACCGGGCTCAATGCCTTCAATATTAAAGCGACGATAGTCCTGCTTGTACGCTCCCTCCAGCGTAAAGACTACGCAGGATGCGACCGTGGCTTCACCCATGGTATGACTGATATCGAAACACTCCAGCCGTGTGGGCAACTCATCCAGCTGTAAAACCTTCTGCAGCGCTTCAAAGCGTTTTAACATGCCGGCGCGGGAGTTCATTCTGGCTTTGAGTGCCGTCTGCGCATTGTTTAATGCCATGCTCACCCAGCGAGCGCGCTCTGATCTCACCTGCTGAGTCAGGCGAATTTTATGCCCGACTTTGTCACTGATCGCCTGCTGCATGCTGTGCATATCATCCAGCGGGTGACTTAAGATAATTTCACGGGTTTGCTGCTGCGCGCCCTGCTGCTGTAAATAATACTGGGCGATAAAATTCTCCAGCACTTCGGTTTCCGATAGCGCCTGCGGCAGTTTCGGAAAATAACTGCGGTTACCCAGATTGCGCCCTTCACGAATAAAGAACACCTGCACACAAGCCTGTGCACCATTACAATAACAGGCAACAATATCCACATCCCGATCATCACCGGAGATGTATTGCTTCTCTACCACCTTCTGCAACATACGAATCTGGTCGCGATACACCACCGCTTTTTCAAAATCCAGATTGATGGATGCGGCCTCCATCTGCACCACCAGATCTTCAATTAACTGATTACTCTTACCCTCTAAAAACATCAGCGCATGATGGATATCCGCCTGATACTTTTTCTCGCTAATGTAATTCACACAGGGCGCGGTGCAGCGTTTAATCTGATATTGCAAACACGGTCGTGAACGATTTTTAAAATAACTGTCATCACACTGGCGAATTTTGAATAGCTTATGAATAAACTGCAGGCTATCTCGCACCGCACCGGCACTGGGAAACGGCCCGAGATATTTGCCCTTTTTACGCTTGGCTCCGCGGTGCACCACAATTTGCGGGTAGGCATCCTGATTCGACACATAAATAAAAGGATAGGACTTATCATCACGCAGCAAAATATTATACGGCGGCTGATACTCTTTTATTAAGTTCGATTCCAGTAATAACGCTTCACTTTCAGTATGAGTCAGGGTGACTTCCACCTGCTGAATTTTACTTACCAGCGCACGGGTTTTTATCGTCAGTCCGGTTTTTCTAAAATAACTCGACAGGCGATTTTTTAAGTTTTTCGCCTTACCTACATACAGTAATTTTTGTTCGCCATCGAACATGCGATAAACGCCTGCACGGCTGGTAACATTTTTTAAAAAGTGTTCGGCATCGAAAGTGGTAGGTGAGGAGGACTCTGTCATTAAAAGTGCTGTGAATTAGTCAATAAAGTTCAGTAAGTTCAATTGAAAAATGCTCATTCAGTTAAATGTAATTTTGAATTATCGCTCGGCTACTGAGTATATCAAGAATTAAGATGTGAAGATAAATTACAATATTTTATTAATGTGCAGTACTGAATTAAATCTCCCCCAACCCCTGTTTTTCTAAGAGGGGAGTATGAAGCTTTCCCCCTGGAAAAAGAAGCCATGAAGCCCCCCTTTACAAAAGAAGGGGGTATGAAGCTTTCACCTTAGTAAAAGAAGAGAGCATGAAGCCTCCCCCTTAGTAAAAGGGGGATTGAGGGGGATTTAGCCCACCACAATAAATGTTCCACGACCCAAAACTAGCCCCATAAACCACTTAAAAACAGCCGAAACACAAATGATAATTAACATCGCATATATACGGCAACTTATTGATATTAAATAGTTTTAGATAAGAAATTATCTGATAAAATCGACCCTAATGCAAAACACCCGCTATAAAGCGGGTGTTCTCTGCAGTTTTAGCCATAAAAGTTCGCATATTAAAAACAAACGACTTTCATTAAGCAAACTAACTATTTGATTTTACTGCTTAACATCACTAGTGATCAGTTTCTAGCAAACCATGTTTAATGGCCAGATGCATCATTTCAACATCATTAGAAACATCGAGCTTCTCATGCAGACGCTTTCGATAGGTACTGATGGTTTTCGGGCTTAAAGATAGCTGTTCAGAAATAGCATTGGTGCGCATGCCCTGACTAATCATAATCAGCACCTGCAACTCACGTTGCGACAAAACATCAATTAATGACTCTTCACCGGGTAACATAGAAAGCGCTAATTGCTGAGCAATGGTCGGTGCAATATAACGCTGCCCTGCATTCACTTTTTGAATGGCTTCTACCATTTCTTCTACCGGACAGCCCTTAGTTAAATAGCCCACTGCCCCGGCTTCTAGTAAACGTTTTGGAAGCGGACCTTCACTGTGCACGGTAAGTACAATAACTTTGCATTCGGGATGGGTTTTACTTAAGCGGGAGGTGGCTTCAAAACCACCAATGCCCGGCATATTGATATCCATTAAAATGACATCAGGTTTAACCTTACGTACTTTTTCCAGCGCGAGTTCACCACTGTTGGCTTCGTCGACGACTTCTATGCCCACCTGATCTTCAAGCAGTCGCCTTAATCCATATCTAATTAAATCGTGGTCATCTACCAGCATGACTTTTATTTTAGCCACTGCATGTGCCTCTTTTCATTTTTATTGTTTTAATTATAGCATAGACCCAATCTGTGGCCTCAAAATAGAGCTATAAGGATGATAAGCCGTTGCCCACAAATAAATGTTAACTTTTCAAATTTGTGCGCCACAGGTACACAAACCCATAATGTTTTTATTTGCGTGTTTTGCGTTCATTTGCGGACAACGGCTTTTGATTTTAAAGACTACCAGCTGTTAAACGGATGCTTAATCAGATTAACATTATAATAACGCGGGTCTTGCGTCACCTCTTTGCCAATCCATTCGGGTTTTACAAAAGCTTCGGCCTCATCATCCAGCTCTATTTCGGCTACAAACAACCCGGCATTATTCCCGTAAAACTCATCAATTTCCCACTTGTGTTTACCCTGTTCGACGATATAGCGAGTTTTATTAACCTGCGGCTGTTTACATAACTGATCGAGCATTTCTTCGGCTTCGCTCAGTGGTATTGCATATTCATACTCCATGCGTCGCATCGACAGCGTTGCACTTTTAATATTAATATTGGCTTTATCTCCCTGCACTCTAATGCGTACCGAGGCTTTATCGATTTCCCCCATATAACCCTGACGTATTCTGAATGACTGACTCACCTGCTGGCGCCAGTTATCATTTGCCAGTAAAAATTTTCGTTCAATTTCAATAGGCATAATTATCTCTATGGTTTTGTTTCATATGTTAATGGTGCTATCTTCTAACGTACCGGCAATGGATACAATAAAAACAATATGTGCACTTCATTTCAACAGGACTTTAACCTCGACCCGAATCTCATTTACCTTAACCATGCAGCGGTAGCGCCCTGGCCTGTGCGCACTGTACAGGCAGTTAAGCAATTAGCCGATGAGAATGGTGCGGTCGGTTCCAGTCATTACTTACAGTGGCTAAAAGTTGAACAACAGCTTAAACACAATCTGGCAACACTAATTAACGCCGAATCTGCCGATGAAATCGCCCTGCTTAAAAACACATCCGAAGGCTTATCTATTATTGCCAAAGGCATTGAGTGGCGGGACGGTGATAATATTGTGATTAGCAATGAAGAATTCCCGTCTAATTTTATTGTCTGGGATGCTTTACGCGCACAGGGGGTTGAGTTACGTATCGCCAATATCAGCAATACTGACTACCCGGAAAAAGCCATAATTGAACAAATGGATAATCGCACCCGACTGCTGAGTATCAGCGCCGTGCAATATGCCTCGGGCCTACGGATGAATTTGCAGCTTTTGGGCAAAGCCTGTCAGTCCTATCATGCCTTATATTGTGTTGATGCGATCCAGCAAATTGGTGCCCTGCAATTTGATGTACAGGACATGCAGGCGGATTTTGTGATTGCCGACGGCCACAAATGGATGCTCGGCCCGGAAGGTCTGGCTCTGTTTTACTGTAAGCAATCTAGCATGGCGGAGCTGCAACTGCAGCAATTCGGCTGGCACATGGTGGAAGATTTATCCGACTTCGATAATATGACTCACTGGCAACCCGCCAAGAGTGCCCGGCGGTTTGAATGCGGCAGCCCGAACACCCTGGCAACCCATGCCCTGCATGCCAGTACCGGCCTGTTATTGAAACACGGCATGCCTACTATTGAGTCTGCTGTACTCAATAATGTACAAACACTGATTAAACTGTTTTCTCAACTGAGTGATATATCCATACTTAGCCCGGTTGATATTAACCGGCATGCAGGAATATTTACCTTTAAAAAGGAAGGTGCAGACCTTCAGGCACTGTATCATTACCTGGTTGAAAAAGGCGTGGTTTGTGCGCCACGTGGGGGTGGAATACGCATATCGCCACATTATTATAATCAGCCGACAGAGTTTGAGCGACTGCTTGAATACGTTGAAGGATATGCCGGAGAATAGAAGACCGCCTCCTTTAAAATGAAGGTTTAAACTGATATATGCAATATTTAACATTAGTAAAATCAGGCTGTGTGAAAATCTCCCCCAACCCCTCTTTTACTAAGAGGGGGGCTAAAATATACCCCAACCTCTCCTTACTAAGAACGGGGGTAAAATATCCCCCAACCTCTATTTACTGAGAGAGGGGCTAAAAACCTCCCCCTTTGAAAAAGCGGGACTAAGGGGATTTAAAATGTTCAGCCGACAGACATGCTAGTTAACATCAAATAAAGTCAGCCTCTCGTCGCTTTATATAAATAGAGACTCTAAAGGCAAAAATACTCATTTATGACTAAACTCATAGATAAAATCACTGTCTATAATAATAACGAAGCGCCGGGAGCAGCGAGCTGAATATTTTCAGTAAAATTCGAAATTCAATCTGGGATAAAATTGTCGGCTGGTTAAGCACCAATCGTGAAGACAGCGATATGCCACTGTCAGATTTCGATCGACTGCGCTATGAAATACGTCCAGGCGATGTCATTCTGGTTGAGGGGCGCTCACCGATCAGCGAGATAATAAAAACCATCACCCTGAGTAGCTGGACACATTCAGCCATTTATATTGGCCGATTACACAATATTGACGACCCAATGCTACGCCAGTTTATACAGAAATTTCATCAGGGAGAGATGGATGACCAGTTAATTATCGAATCGCAGTTAGGCGTGGGAACTATTGTTGATAATATCAGCAAATATCGTGACGATCATTTACGTATATGCCGCCCGAGTAGCATTACCCGCCACGACTCACAAAAAGTCATTGCCTATTCAATAAACCGCCTTGGCACAAACTATAACGTGCGCCAGATATTTGATCTGGCGCGATTTTTATTTCCATACGCACTGCTACCCCGGCGCTGGCGCTCGAGTTTATTTGAACACAATGCGGGCACTCCAACACACACGGTTTGCTCAACCATGATGGCGGAAGCATTTGCTTCAGTGCACTATCCAATTTTGCCGGTATTGCACCGCAATGAAGATGGTGAGCTGATTATGTATAAACGTAACACGCGTTTAATCACGCCTAAAGATTTTGACTACTCACCGTATTTTGATGTTATTAAATACCCGATACTCGACTTTGATGAACTAGCGATATATCAAAGAATGCCCTGGGGCAAAGATGGTATTGTGTTAAATGATGAGCAGGATATGAGTATGCTGGCACCGAAAACTATTCGCACAACAGTTGAAGCGAAACTGGATGATGAAGTTCAAAGCAATGCAGAGGTTAAAACGGCTGATGCTTTTCAGACTGATAACGTGAAAGACAGCTCTGGGTGAAATTATGACTATAATATTTTCTGGTTAAAGCGTGATTAGCGCCAAACCGATATGACAACAATTAAGATTAATTATTTAAAATAACAATGACACGGAAAGAAACCCTGACCCATTTTTTTAGGAGATCGACATGATTACCTGGCTATTAATTTTTATCGTCACTATAGGCACCGCCGCCTATCTGCGATTACCGCAGACAATCTGGAGTGGTGCGCTGGGTATAGTATTAATTTTGTTTACCTTTTCCGGTATCGCAGGGTTATCGAGCTTATTTATTATCTGGGCATTATTCCTTGCAATAGTGGTGCCGTTGAATGTGCCACAGTTCCGGCAGAAATATATTGCCGAACCGCTACTCGAATTTATGCGCAGCTCTATGCCCAGCATTTCCAAAACTGAACAGGAAGCACTCGATGCAGGTAAAACCTGGTGGGAAGTTGATTTATTCAGCGGCAAGCCCGACTACTCAAAAATTCGTGATTTAACACCATCAAAATTAAGCGCTGAAGAACAGGCGTTTATCGATGGCCCGGTCGAAGAACTGTGCGCCATGATCGACGACTGGAAAATTAATCAGGTGGATCACGACCTGCCAAAACCGGTGTGGGCATTTTTAAAGAAAAATAAATTCTTCGCCATGATCATTCCAAAATCCTACGGCGGTTTAGAATTTTCCGCACTCGGCCATTCCAGTGTAGTCATGAAAATTGCCGGACGCAGCATTTCTACTGCCGTCACCGTAATGGTTCCCAACTCTTTGGGGCCGGGTGAATTATTAATGCACTATGGCACCGAAGCACAAAAAGATTTTTATCTGCCACGGTTATCCAGTGGCGATGAAATTCCCTGCTTTGGTTTAACC
>CAZHEA010000110.1:0-8468 GCA_964531165.1 uncultured Thiotrichaceae bacterium | reverse complement strand
GACTCCGACCCCTAAACTGACTCCGACCCCTAAACTGACTCCGACCCCTAAACTGCGACTCCGCCCCCTAAACGACCAACGTTTAGCAGTGATATAATACTCAAAAAACACAACAGAGAAACCAGTATGGAATACAGAAAGCTGGGTCGCACCGGCCTGGATATTAGCGTAATCGGTTTAGGGACGATGACCTGGGGTTTACAAAATACTCAGAAGCAGGGATTTGAGCAAATGGATTATGCACTGGAGCAGGGTGTTAACTTTTTTGATACCGCTGAAATGTATGCCATTCCCCCCAGTGAAAAAACCTTTGGTACGACTGAAACGATTATTGGCAACTGGTTTGCGACCAGAAAAAATCGAGATAAAGTTATACTCGCATCAAAAATAGCCGGGCCGGGTTTACCGTGGATAAGACAAGGCAAAAATGTAATTGATAAAAAAAATATCCTGCAGGCGATAGAAGCAAGCCTGCAACGATTGCAAACAGATTATATAGACTTGTATCAATTGCACTGGCCGAACCGGGGTTCATATCATTTTGGACAAATCTGGAATTACGCACCGAAGTTTGATGTGCAGGCAGAAGAAGATAATTTTCTGGAAGTATTACATGTAATGCAGGAATTAGTTCAGGCGGGAAAAATTCGACATATTGGTTTATCCAATGAAACCGCATGGGGCATAACAAAATGGCTGCAGCTGGCGGAAAAAAATAATTTACCGCGCATAGCTTCTGTTCAAAATGAATACTCACTATTGTGTCGTCACTTTGAACCGGATTTAGGTGAAATTGCTATTCATGAGGATTGTGGCTTACTGGCATGGTCACCGTTATCAAGAGGCATGTTAAGCGGCAAATACTTAAACGGTGCGCGGCCGGAAGGTGCGCGCATTACCATTGAAACCCGTCCTGAACATCGGGTACACCCACGTACTGATGCGGCGATACAATGTTATATTGATCTGGCAAAACAGTATGGTCTGGATCCGTGCCAGATGGCGTTATCGTTTGTAAACAATCAGCCATTTGTGAACTCGACATTGATTGGTGCAACTAATATGACACAATTGAAAAGTAATATTGAATCTATTTCATTAAAACTATCCGAAGAGGTTTATAATGAAATAGATAAACTTCGACGTGCATTTCCGATGCTGTATTAAGCTATACGTTATCGCAGATGAGTCAGTTAATGAATACAATTCAGGATGAGGCAATGAATAAATTTTTAACGGTTAGTTTACTTGCTGCAGTCTTGTTTCCGATGCAGCTTAATGCGGGTGCATTTGATAAGGACACGGTGACCGGCACATTGGCAGTAGGTAGTGGGCAGCTTTATAGCGAAGATTATTTTGTAATTGGTCTGGGTGCCGGATATTTTGTGACAGATGGGCTTCAGCTGGGACTGGATGTTAATTTTTGGACTGGAGGTGAGCCGTCTATTTATGAAGTTACACCGAAGCTGACTTATGTGTTTGAAAATAAATCGTCGGTAAAACCATATGTGGGTATGTTTTATAATCGGACATTTATAGAGGGTTTTGATGACAGTAATTCACTGGGCTACCGTGCAGGATTTTATTCGCCAGTAGGTGAAAAAGCATATATCGGAATCGGAGCCGTTTATACTGAGTTGCAGGATTGTATTGAAACTGAGTTTATCAGCTGCTCGAGCACTTATACTGAACTGAGCTTGATCTTTACCTTATAAGTTTGTCAGGTTGTACTGGCCAGACTGGTTTGTGTTAATTAGCTTATGCTTAAACCCTTTATACTTCAAAAATGAAATACTGGTTCTATATATTGATTATAATGTCTAGTCCTGTTTTGTCGGGACAGGAAATCATTGGTGAATTCACCACGGTGAGTGAATCTGATTGTAATAGTGAGATACATTTTTATAGCAATGGGAAAGGCGTGTTTCTTGATTATTGTTATACGAATAAACCTTATACAAGCCCGATATTCTGGCATATAGTAAACAGTAAAATTACGGTTAACATTAATGGTATAGATGAAGTGTTTAAATATAATGAAAACATGTCGTGCCATTATTTTGGTGAGGAGGGAAGCTCAGCAGGCCTAACAGGTTTTGATTTGTATTTCTGGAAAAAAACGATTCAATGTAAATAATATTATTATTTATTTGGTTGTACGATTTTTTATTGTTAATAATTTAACCTCTTTTAATTCACTCTCGGTTAGCTCTTTATAACCTCTAAAATAAGGCCAGCCGTATGCCCAGCGGAAAGTGGTTGGTAGATATGGAGTGCCACCAACTCTTACACCGGCAAGCATTAACTGTGCTATTGCTGGTTCTCCCTGTTTTTCTACGCAGGTTTTCAATGCCTCATCAGCATCCAGTCTTTGCTGGTAAGTGCCGCCTTTCCAGTATGTTTTATCATGTTCAGTACAGCATGCCAGCCATAACTGATTTTGATTTATTGTACCATCCGGAAAGGCGCTGCAGCCATCAGATTGAAAGGTTTTTAAATCACCTGCAATAGCGAATGAAAAAGGCATAATTACTATCAGTAGACATACTTTCAACAGATTTATTTTCATTGATACAGTTTCTCAAATCGGCTGATACTAAACCCCGTCATACGTTTATTTCCTACAATAATAAGCGGTACATTGGTAGCACCCATTTTTTTGTATCTGCTTCTGGCCGCACGGTTTTTTTCAATGTCATATTCAGTATATTTTATTTTATATTTTTTGAAATATTGTTTGGCTTTTTTGCAGTAGCCACACCAGCTAGTGGAATAGATCATGTCGTTTACAACCTGGTGTGTCCAATAAGCGTATGTGTGCAGGTATTAACTCAAATCCCCCTTTCTTCATCTGAGAGCAGTGATCTATTTAATAAGTAGATAATGCCTAATGTGCAGTTAACTGTGCATACAATAAAGGCAGGCGCTTAGGCAACTCAACCGGATTTTTTATCACGATATAACTATTACTACCAAATAAGTATGGCAGATATTCATTGGCTTTCATATCGATGGTAACGCAAAAAGGCTGTAGCCCTTCACGGCGTGCTTCTAAAATTGCCTGACGGGTATCTTCGATTCCATAGCGGCCTTCATACTGATCCAGATCATTGGGTTTGCCATCGGTTAGAATAAGCAGTAACCGGTTGCTTTGTGGCTGTTGCTTTAACTGTTGTGTGCAGTAACGAATGGCTGCCCCTAATCTTGTGTAATAGCCGGGTTTGATGGCGTTAATTCTGCCACGAGTAATACCGTTAAACTTTTCATTAAATTTTTTCAGTTGATGAATGCGAATCGGATCGCGTTTACGCGATGAAAATCCACACATGGAAAATTCATCGCCGGTGGCCTGTAGGCTTTCTCCGAATAATAATAGGGTGTCACGTATTACGTCAATAATTCTGTCATTGTTATTGAGCCAGGTGTCGGTTGAAAGGGACAGGTCGGCTAACAGGGTGCAGCACATATCACGTTTACCACTGTTTAACTCCTTAAAAAACCGATCTGCTGGAGCGTGGCCTGCGCTTTTATCCGTAGCGTATTGTATCCAGCGATCGACATCTATCTCCTGACCATCCTGCTGGCCACTGCGCCATTGACGAGCGGGTGCCAATGCCTGAAACTGATGTTTTAATTTGCTAGCCGTATTTTTTAAATGCTCGGGTAAAGATGTACTGCCTAAGTTTTGAGTTTGCATCTCAATGATGCGGCAGTGATTTTCAATTAATTCGGCTTTTTTGTAATTCCACTCTGGCAACATAATGCCGTCACTGATAATGATATCGTCTATAGATGCGGACGGTAAGTCCAGGTCAAATTTTAAACACGATGCTGCGCTTCGCTGGTTATGGGTAATGGCAATTTCATCCATGTCACGCGCCGCATCTTCAGCCTTGTCCAGATCTTCTTCGTCATCCATCGAGCGATCTACCGCTGCATGCTCTCCCCAGGAAAAAATATTCTCCATTCTGACGGTAATAAGGCCGGTGGTTTCCTCTGTGGACTCTACTTCCCGTGATTTTTTACGGGCCATCTCATTGATTTCTTTTTGCTGCTTTGTGTGTTGATTGTTATTGTCATCATCACGTTTGTTAGATTGACGGGTGGCTGTCGGTGGTTGGTACAACCATAGTGGCACATGTGCAGGTTGATGTCGGCAGTCGGTAGGTTGCTGACTTTTGTGTGGATGTAACAGTGCTTCACGAATTGTAATTTCAGTCAGCGCATCGGCTTTATTTAAGTGTGTAATGTCCGGGCGATTTTTAATGTGAGCCGCTACCAGTTTTATATATTTCGGCTGTAAGCCACGGTATGTATCTAGTGTATTCTGACACAGTTGCTGATTGTACTGCAGCCAGTTATTAACCTGTAGTGGTTTCTTAGGTGCAAGCGAGCTCATCCCCGCTAACCAGAAATAGCAGTCCATATTTAATTGTGCATCGTCAAAGTAGGCGATTTCTGCCGGCAGGTAAAGTGTATCCTGATCACGCCAGCAGGCAGTGATAAAACGGTTACTTCCGGCAACTTTTTGTAACCAGTTTCGTTGGCTCTGGTGGCGGCGCTTATCTGCCAGTTCAATACTCAGGGCGTTGTCTTTTGTTAATGCCTTAAAGTAAATTAATAAACGTGGTTTAATTTCTTTTAACTTAACCGCTGCTTCGGGATAAGTCTGGTCAGTTATCTTATCAAGAAATTTGTTCCACAGTTCGCCTACCTGTTCTTCCATTAGCGTTTACCTTTTTTAGCTGGCAGTTTAATAGAGTCTGTATTAACTTTGGGAAAGGACATGGGAGTGGTAATACGTGCGTTGTCATCGGGCTGTTCCCAGTGAAGTAATGACTCACCGTTTTGTACTTGATCACAGGCAGATACACAGGCCAGGCAGGTAGTGCAGGTGAATTTTTTACGTTTACTGGTACGGGTTTTCAGTCGCATAGGACACACATTGTCGCAGGCTTCGACACAGGTTTTACATGCGCTTGCACGATCACTATCGAACTGAATGCCTCGGGCTTTTGCATTGCTCATCCAGGACAAGCTTTGAAATATGCCAACGGCACATCCAAAGCGACAGAACAGGTGACGGGCCAGTGTGAATTCAATGGTAAATAAAAAGGTGGCAACGCCGATAAAAATACTCTGATTAAAACTTAACTCCAGGTTAAACAGGTTGTGATAAATCAGCGTTGGCGGCAGCAGATAAGTTAAAAAGCTCACCGCCCATAAAAATGAAAATCCGATAATCGCCAGAAAGGTAATGACCTTGTAAATTTTGTCAGGTTTTAATGTTGAACCGTCTGCCTGTTGTTCAGGAAGTTTGTTCTTTTCCCAGATAGAAGGGCGGCCCATGGCGCGAGTCATTAAATGATTAATGGTTTCTACTACGGTGTAGTGTGGGCACAGCCAGCCACAGTATAATCGTCCCCAGTAATAACTGGTGATAATAAATGCAGCGGCGATGGATAGCAGGGGCAGGAAGGCCCGGATGAAAATATTGAGTATTGCTTCACTGGTCGAAGCCGTGCCGTGTTGAAATTCTGTGAGTCCAAGAGTCCAGTTAAAACCGAATAAAATAAAATGACCTTCAATTAAGTCCAGACGAAAAATATTCAGTACAGGGGTGAGTACAAATAATGTAAAGAAGGCAATTTGTGCAATGCTTCGATAATACTGGGTTTTTGTATTTGGAGCTAACATGGTTGATGACTTTTTCTCTTAAATGAGGTTGTCGTCTTTAACTACTCAATAAATGCATCGACGATATCATGCAGCGCTTTTAGTGTTTCTTCATCATCGGTTAACGGCTCTATTAATGCGGCAGTGCAGGCATCTCGAAACGGAAAACCATCTTTGGTTAATGTGGCACAATAAATCAATAAACGCGTCGATGCGGCTTCTTCAAGGTCGTGATCTTTTAGTGAACGAAGTGCGCTGGCAATGCTTACCAGTTTTTCGGCAATGGCTTTTTCTATGCCGGTTTCTTTAATTATAATTCCTGTTTCTAATTCAGCTTCCGGGTAGTCAAAACTAATCGCTACAAAGCGTTGACGAGTAGATGGCTTCATACCTTTTAATAAGTTTTGATAACCTGGGTTATAAGATACGATTAGCATGAATTCATCTGGTGCAGTTAAAATTTCCCCGGTTCTGTCTAAGGGGAGGATACGTCGGTCATCGGTTAATGGGTGCAGTATAACCGTGGTGTCTTTACGCGCTTCTACGACTTCATCTAAATAACAAATAGCACCTTCACGTACGGCACGGGTGAGGGGGCCGTCATTCCAGTAAGTGCCTTTTTCACTGATTAAATGTCTACCGGTTAAATCTGCTGCGGTTAAATCATCATGACAGGCTACGGTGTAAAGCTGCTGATTCATGCGCGCCGCCATGTATTGAATGAAGCGGGTTTTACCGCAACCGGTTGGGCCTTTTATTAGCAGAGGTAACTGGTTTTTCCATGCATATTCAAACAATTCAATTTCGTTACCGATAGCCTGGTAAAAAGGCTGCTCTGACTGAGGTGTTATGGAGGTGGCTGCATCATTCATGATTATTCCTCTTAAGTATTAAAAGCTATGCTAATTAAGGCGGCGGTGATAATAACCCACAGAGTAATCACCCAGCGCCAGAAACCGCGTACAGTACGCAGTTGCATAAAAAAATCACCGATAAGTTGTACTTTAATTATTGCGGTTGTGAGCAGTATTGCAAATAAGTATGTCCAGTTAAGATCCCGGCTGGTATCGAAATGACCTATCGCCCAGGTCAGCAGTGTGAGTAATATTAAACTGCTGAATACGATATGGTTAGTATTTTTTAACTGGCGAATATTGTCTTTCATTAGTTTGCACACTTATCTCATAATGTAAATTAACGGAAATAAAATTAACCACACCATATCGACCATATGCCAGTAGGCACCACCGGATTCAAGGCCATGGTGATGCTCTGAGCTGTATAAGCCTTTGCGTGTATTCAGCCATAAAGTGATCAGGATAATAATGCCGAGTATGACGTGCATAAAATGAAAAAAAGTCAGTGACAGATAAAACATATAAAACAGATTAGTTGAAAGATTGATGCCTTCGCTGATGTGATGCGAATATTCAATGGACTTAATGATTAAGAATGCGCAGGCAGAAAAAATACTTGCCAGTAAAAACTGCGATGACTTTTGTTGTTGATTGTTTTTTATCGCAATGATGGCACTAACCACAAAATAACTGCTAGTGAGCAGGGCAATCGTATTGAGTAGTGCAAGGTCGGTGTTGAGTGTGCTTTGATATTGATTAAATAATTCAATGTGATTGGCACGGGTAAAGGCGTAACTGGCAAAGAAAATGCCAAACACCAGTAGTTCTGCACAAATAAATATCCAGACCGCAAGATCACCGGGTGGGTATTTGGTTCTGGCTGTTTGTGCAAGTTGCATAATTATCTCGTTTAGCAGGGGGTGAAGATATACAGCTTTGGGTTTGTCCTGCCACTGACAGCCCTCTGTTAGTAGGGCTGTCAGTGGCAAGGGCAGGTTGTGCTTAAGACTGTTTCTCAAGCGTTTTTTCAGGACCGCCGATAAAGAAGCTATAAACATATAGCATCAGTCCGATCAGGAAGACGACACCTGCTGCTTCACGTAGCCAGAAGAACAGTGACAGCTTGTCCATTACGACCATGAATGCCATTGGTGCATCGGTGTAACGTTGTAAAAAAATCTGCAATATACCTGCTGCAGTTAAGAACAAAGTAATCAGCACCATTGAAATAGTCATTAACCAGAAAGACCAGATTTCAGCGCGTTGTGAAGAGGCGCTGTTAGCGGCTTTTCGACCATTCAGCATTGGCATGGCATAAGAGATCATAGCCAGTACAATCATCACGTATGCACCGTAAAATGCCATATGTCCATGGGCTGCAGTTAACTGCGTACCGTGAGTGTAGTAGTTAATGGGTGCCAGTGTGTGCATGAAGCCCCATACGCCTGCACCTAGAAATGACATAACGGCAGTACCCAGTGCCCATAATACGGCAGGCTGATTCGGGTGTTGCTTGCGGCGTTTATTCACCATAGTGAAGGCAAACACAGTCATCATAAAGAACGGTATTGGTTCCAGTGCGGAGAATATTGAGCCCCACCATAGCCAGTACTCCGGTGCTCCGATCCAGAAATAGTGATGCCCTGTCCCGATAATGCCGGTGATTAATGTCATCGCAATAATGACGTATAACCATTTTTCAATAATTTCGCGATCAACACCGGTGGTCTTAATTAAGATAAAGGCCAGTATCGAACCGAGGATTAATTCCCATACGCCTTCTACCCATAGGTGTACAACCCACCACCAGTAGAACTTATCTTTAACCAGGTTATCCGGGTTATAGAATGAGAACAGGAAGAACACCGCCAGACCGGTTAAGCCCATTAATAACACCAGAGTGATAACGGTTTTACGACCCTTAAGCACGGTGAA
>CAZHEA010000109.1:0-8497 GCA_964531165.1 uncultured Thiotrichaceae bacterium | reverse complement strand
GAAATGCTGGCTTGTGGTTTTTTCTGGGAGAAATTTAGCATGGCGGTGATCTGGTTTTCTTCCAGGGACATTCAGCGCCAGGTATGTACTCTCGCGCATACCTTGAAGGTCGTTTAGAAAATGATCAGCTGGATAACTTCCGTCAGGAAGTGGATGGTAACGGTTTGTCATCTTATCCGCATCCGTGGTTAATGCCTGACTTCTGGCAGTTCCCGACTGTATCTATGGGCTTAGGCCCGATCAGTGCGATTTATCAGGCGCGCTTTATGAAGTATTTGCATGATCGCAGTTTGGCAGATACACATGATCGTCAGGTCTGGTGCTTTATGGGTGATGGTGAAACGGATGAGCCGGAATCATTAGGCGCTATCTCCCTTGCCTCGCGTGAAAAGCTGGACAACCTGACCTTTGTTATCAACTGTAACTTACAGCGTCTTGATGGCCCTGTGCGTGGTAACGGCAAAATCATTCAGGAGCTGGAAGCGGTATTCCGCGGTGCTGGCTGGAAAGTGATTAAAGTATTATGGGGTGGTTATTGGGATCCATTGCTGGCGAAAGATCACGATGGCTTGTTGCAAAAGCGCATGCTAGAAGCGGTTGATGGCGACTTTATGAACTACAAGTCCAAAGACGGCGCTTATGTACGCGAGCATTTCTTTGGCAAATACCCTGAATTAAAAGCCATGGTGGCAGATATGTCAGATGATGATATCTGGCGCTTAAACCGTGGTGGACATGATCCGCATAAAGTATTTGCCGCGTATGCAGAAGCCGCAAAACTTGATGGTCAGCCAACGGTTGTTTTAGCTCACTCGGTTAAAGGTTATGGCATGGGCTCGGCTGGTGAAGGCCAGATGCGCACCCACTCGCAGAAGAAATTAGACGAAGAAGAAATGATTGCCTATAAAAATCGTTTCAATATTCCGATTACGGATGAGCAGGCGGCGAAAGCGGAATATTACCGTCCGGATGAAAACTCCGAAGAAATTAAATACATGAAAGCTCAACGTGAAAAACTCGGTGGACCAATGCCAGCGCGTCAGCGTTTAGCTGCGCCTTTAGAAGTGCCTGCACTTTCTGTGTTTGAGCCGATTACCAAAGGCTCAGGCGAACGTGAAATGTCCACCACCATGGCTTTTGTTCGCTTACTGACGTTAATTACCCGCGATAAAAAGATGGGCAAATATGTTGTACCCATCGTACCGGACGAAGCGCGTACCTTTGGTATGGAAGGCATGTTCCGCCAGCTTGGTATCTACTCTTCTGTGGGCCAGTTATATACCCCGCAGGATAAAGATCAGGTGATGTTTTATAAAGAAGACAAAACCGGCCAGATTTTAGAAGAAGGCATTAACGAAGCCGGTGCGATGTCATCGTGGATTGCCGCGGCAACATCGTACAGTACACACCATGTGAATATGGTGCCGTTTTATATTTACTATTCTATGTTTGGTTTCCAGCGTATCGGTGATCTGGCGTGGATGGCCGGTGATATGCAGGCACGTGGTTTCTTACTCGGCGGTACGGCGGGTAGAACAACGTTGGCAGGTGAAGGTTTACAGCATCAGGATGGTCACAGCTTCCTGGTCTCCGGCACCATTCCAAACTGTGTGTCTTATGATCCAACCTATGCGTATGAATTAGCGGTCATTATTCAGGACGGTATGCGGCGTATGTATAAAGAACAGGAAAACGTTTTTTATTACATTGCGGTAATGAATGAAAACTACGTGCAACCTCCTATGCCAAAAGGTGTCGAAGAAGGCATTATTAACGGCATGTATTTATTGCAGGGTGGTGGCAAGCGTCGTAAAAAAGTTCAGTTAATGGGTTCCGGCACAATTTTACGTGAAGTGATTGCAGCGGCAGAACTGCTGGATAAAGACTGGTCGATTGATGCAGATATCTGGAGCGTGACCAGCTTTAATGAGTTGAAGCGTGAAGGCGAAGCGGTTGATCGCTGGAACATGTTGCATCCATTAGAAGATAAGCGCATCAGTTATGTTGAAAAATGTATGAAAGATAAGCGTGGCCCTGTTGTTGCGGCAACGGATTATGTGCGCACCTATGCAGAACAAATTCGTAAATGGATTCCGTCACAATATGATGTGCTGGGTACAGATGGATTTGGTCGTTCAGATACCCGTGCGCAATTACGTAAACACTTTGAAGTGAATGCGAAATATGTGACGGTTGCGGCGTTGATGGCACTGGCAGATGATGGTCAGTTCCCGGCGGGTAAAGTGCAAGAAGCGATAGAGAAGTATGGGATTGATGCTGAGAAACCTAATCCTGCTACGGCATAGCTTTAAAGTAAAAGCAGTTTGTCCGCAAATGAGCGCGAATGGACGCAAATAAAAAGCAGGTTATTTTGATATCAAAATGACTTCGTCATTCCTGCGAAGGCAGGAATCCAGTGCCTTATTAGGCATAAGGTCGTTGGGTTTCAAGAGCAAGTATTTATTGATGACAAAATAAAAATTAAAAGTATCTGTTATTCCTGTTAACAGAAATATAGACGCTTTAAAAAACAGTTAAACAACTGGAGTAAACCATGAGTGAAATGGTCGAAGTAAAAGTACCTAATATTGGTGATTTTGATGAAGTCGAAATCATTGAAGTTTTAGTTTCGGTTGGTGATCAAATTGCCGAAGAAGATTCTTTAATTACAGTTGAGTCTGATAAGGCCTCAATGGAAATCCCCAGCAGTCATGCGGGAACGGTTAAAGAAATTAAAGTGAATGTGGGTGACTCGATTGCTGAAGGCAACGTTGTTGTTATGCTTGAAACATCCGGTGCTGCGGTACCCGTTGAAGAAAAGCCAGAACCTGCAAAAGCAGAGTCGGCGAAAGTAGAAATACCTGCTGCGCAAAAAGTAGAAGAAAAAGCACCTGCTTATGTTGCTGAAAAAATGTCACCTACTGCAAAAATAGATCCAGTGGGTTTTAAAAATGCGCACGCATCTCCAGCAGTTAGAAAGTTTGCTCGTGAGTTAGGCGTTGACTTAAGTAAAGTGGGCGGCAGCGGCAGAAGCTCGCGTATTGTAAAAGAAGACGTACAATCATTTGTTAAACAGGTGATGACTAGCGGTGGCGCTTCGGTTAATGGTGGCGCAGCATTAGGTGTTGAGCCTATGCCGGAAATTGATTTCAGTAAGTTCGGTGAAATTGAAATTCAGAAGTTAAGTAAAATTAATAAACTCACCGGAAAATTTTTACATCGCAACTGGGTCAACATTCCCCATGTTACACAGTTTGATGAAGCTGATATTACATCCCTTGAAGCGTTTAGAAAACAGTCTAATAAAGAATACGAAAAAGAAGGTGTTAAGTTCACGATGCTATCTTTCATTATGAAAGCAGTGGCTGCGGGTCTTAAAAAGTATCCGCGTTTTAATTCTTCATTAGAGCCTAGCGGTGAAAATTTAATTCTAAAAAAATATATTAATATTGGCATCGCTGTCGATACGCCAGACGGTTTGGTTGTACCAGTTGTACGTGATGTTGACAAAAAATCATTAGTCGAAATTTCATTAGAGTTACGTGAAATTTCGGGCAAAGCGAGAGACAAAAAATTAAAACCTGCGGACATGCAGGGCGGTAGTATGTCTATCTCCAGTTTAGGTGGTATTGGTGGTACTAAATTCACGCCGATTGTTAATGCACCGGAAGTGGCAATTTTAGGTGTATCAAAAGCAGAGATGAAACCGGTTTGGAATGGTTCTGAGTTTGAACCTAAGTTGATGTGTCCGTTATGTTTGTCTTATGATCATAGAGTGGTTGATGGCGCCGATGGCGCACGGTTTATTACTTATGTGAGTCACTTACTTGCAGATGCACGCCGGTTATTATTGTAATAAAAAATAATAGTGTAATGTTTCTCCCTTAGTAAAAGGGGGATTAAGGGGGATTTAGCTTCGGCTACCAAATCTCCCCAGCCCCTCTTTTTCTAAGAGGGGCTAAAAAATAAGGCCAAGACTATGAGCACAATAGAAGTAAAAGTACCCAATATCGGTGATTTCGATTCAGTAGAAATCATCGAAGTTCTCGTTGCTGTCGGCGATAGCATCGCCGAAGAAGATTCATTAATCACGGTTGAATCAGATAAGGCCTCAATGGAAATTCCAGCACCGGCCAGTGGCACGGTTACCTCTATTAAAGTGGCGGTGGGTGATGAGATTGCTGAAGGCAGTTTGATTTTAATGATGGATGCTGCCAGTGGTGAAGTTGCTGCAGAAAAGCCTGTTGCTAACACGGCTGAAACAGCAGCACCTGCGCAAAAAGAAACGAAACCAGCAGAAGCTGCGGTACCTGCTGCAAGCGACTTTTCTGGTGATGTTGATATTCAAGCTGAAGTCGTGGTTTTAGGTTCTGGTCCCGGTGGTTACACCGCTGCATTTCGCGCAGCTGATTTAGGTAAGCAGGTTATCTTAATTGAAAAGGATGAAGTGCTTGGCGGTGTCTGTTTGAACGTTGGTTGTATTCCATCTAAAGCGTTATTACACGTGGCAGAAGTGGTTAGCGAAGCGGAAGAGTTTAATGAAGAAGATTTAGGTGTGAAGTTTACCAAACCTAAAATTGATAATAAAAAATTACGTGCCTATAAAGATGGTGTTATCAGTAAATTAACCGGTGGCCTAAAGGCGATGGCTAAGCAGCGTAAAGTCACAACTGTACATGGTTTCGGAAAATTCACCTCTGCAAATACGATTGAGGTTGAAGCAGCCGATGGTACAAAACAGGTTGTGGGTTTTGAAAACTGCATCATTGCAGCGGGTTCATCGGTAACAAAACTACCGTTTATTCCATGGGAAGATGAGCGCGTTTGGGATTCAACCGATGCGCTGGAATTGCATAATATTCCCAAACGGTTATTAGTTGTGGGTGGCGGTATTATCGGTTTAGAAATGGCAACGGTTTATTCTGCACTGGGTGCAAGAGTGACTGTGGTTGAATTAAGTCCGGGTTTAATTCCCGGAGCTGATCGTGATCTAATTCGTCCGTTCGAAAAATCCTTAAAGAAAAAATATGAAAATATTTTCACCAGCACGAAAGTAACCGAACTAACTCCAGGCAAGAAAGGCATTACCTGTAAGTTTGAAGGTAAGAACGCGCCTGCTGAAGATACCTTTGATAATGTCCTGGTCGCGATTGGTCGCTCTCCCAATGGACAACTTATTGATGCGGATAAAGCCGGAGTTTTTGTTAATCAACAGGGTTTTGTACCGGTTGATAATCAAATGCGCACCAACGTAAATAATATATTTGCGATTGGTGATGTGGTTGGTCAGCCGATGCTGGCACACAAAGCCACGCATGAAGCTAAAATTGCTGCAGAAGTCATTGATGGCCAAAAACGTTTCTTCGATGTGCGCACCATTCCTTCAGTTGCTTATACTGCGCCGGAAGTCGCATGGTGTGGGCAAACCGAAGATGAGTTAAAAGCCGAAGGTATAGAGTATATTAAAGGAGCATTCCCGTGGGCAGCGAGTGGCAGAGCATTATCGGTTGGTGCAACCAACGGCGTAACTAAAGTGCTTTATGATGCGAAAACACACCGCATGTTAGGTGCGGGTATTTTGGGTAAAAATGCTGGCGAGTTAATTGCCGAAGCTGCATTGGCGATAGAAATGGGTGCAGAGATGGATGATATTGCAATGACGATTCATCCGCATCCAACTTTATCTGAGACACTAAATTTTGCGACGGAAGTAGCAGAAGGCACGTGTACGGATATTTATATGCCGAAGAGAAAGAAGTAAGGAGGAGGCAGATATCCATGTTCCTGGAGCGTGGTTTTGATAGGGGGGTATAAAAATTAAAAGCAGACTTCGTCATCCCCGAATGCTTGTGTCGGGGATCCAGTGACTGTTAGTGCAGTATGTTTTGTGTCAAAGTCGCTGGATTCCGGCTCAAAAATATACCGGAATGACGGTTCAAATTATCTTTATTTTTCAAAACCTTTTTTATGTTTAAATAAAAGTCAAAAGCCTATTTTTATATTGATTCTGGCTGTAGTGTGCTGCAACTGGAAAATAGTAAGACCCCGTCTATTTTAACATTACGCAAATAAACTCTGCTCTAAATCCAGTGATTTTTTCTTCGTCGGTACACGACCCGCATAGCGCGCTAACTCACCATCGCTCCCATTGACCCGATGGCAGGGAATAATAATGGAAATTGCATTTGCGCCATTGGCATTCGCTACGGCTCTTACTGCTTTTGTATTGCCAATGCTACTGGCGAGTTGAAAGTAGTTAGTGGTTTTGCCGTAAGGAATTTTGATTAAATTACTCCACACCTGTTGTTGAAAATCGGTACCGATGATTTTTAGTGGGATATCAAATTGTTTACGTTCATTATTAAAATATTCGTTTAATTGTGAGCGTGTCAATTTTAATACTTCACTGTCTTTTTCTAAGTAATCAGCATCTAAACTCACTTGCAAGCGTGTGTCTATACGTTCACGCATTTTTCGATAACGCCAGTCACATAATATTAACTGATTTTCAAATTCGCCTAATAGCAGTTCCCCATAGGCGGTTTTATAATATTGGATATTTATTTGATTCATATTAATGCCACTGTCTTATTAAAAATGATAAGCAATATCCAGCTGTATAAAATCATCACGCTCTATGCCTTTAAGCCGGCTTAAACGGTCGATGTTGCTGAAACCTCTGATTTCTAAATTTCCAGTCCAGTGATCAGCAAAACGTGTACTCGCTTCAAGGCTGATTAAACGTTCCTGATTATCAAGATCATAAATTATGCCGAATAAGGCATCTGTTGAATCTGCATCATTCATTGCCAGGCGAAATCCAAGCATGATATCATTTTGAAAAAATGCTGTGGCATCAATGCCTCTGTCATCATACAAATACTCCATTACTACGCCAATATCTGCAGCTGATTGATAGACGCCAACAAAGGTGTATTCAAATCCACCGGTCATGGCAAAAAATGTTTCATCTGAAATTTGTGCTGTATTGTTATCAACTTTCTGCCAGTCACGGGCAATGGCTTCAAACTTCCATAACCAGTCTTCGGTGGTGAGCTGTGCATCAATACTGGCCTGTTGCATTTGTGGGTAGTAGGGCGTTAACGCTAAGCCATTATTGTTACTACCGAGCAAAAACAGGGGTTCACGGCTGGTACCATTAAAATAACCCAGCCCGATTTCCAGTTCGCCAAAATAGTGAAACCAGCGCAAGGCATAATCTATGTTGTTTTCTTCATCGGATGATTCATAGCTAGTCTGATCGGTATCAACAACAGGGTATGAGCGTGGCCGGCCTTCGACACTCTGAAACGTACGCTCTCTAAAGTAAGGTAAAACAAATACATCGACCGTGCCCCAGTCCTGCTCAAAACTGGTTTTAATCATCGGCTGGCCGAGTTTGTCTTCGAAGTCTATATTCTCTACATTGTCTGTCTGGTTGATAACATCGACCAGATGCTGGGATTCGGTTACTCCCCAGTACACTTTGCTTATTCCTAAGCGTAATTCCCAGCTGTCAAATACCTGTTGATAAAACAGTTCACGTATGTCTCCATGACTGCGTTCATCATCATACTGATCAAGTCGGACAAATGGTGTAAAGGTGATGCTTTTATCGTCAGTATTTAAGTCAGTATAAAATTCTATTTCAGATGAAACTGACAGGTAATTATTATGTTGTTCAGGATTTTGTGGCTGCGGGTCATTTACAAAATATCTGTTCTGTAAAGTAATGTCGCCGGACAGTTCAGCCCTGGCCTGAAAAGGCAGGAGCTGCAATATACTGATAGAGAATAAAAATAATCTGCAGGAGACGCGTTTCATTTTAAAGGCTCAAATTTTTCCAAATGTGATATTTCATCTGTTATATCCGGTGAGCTATGATCAAATGAAAGCATTTTTAGTAATTCGAGTGTGGGTACATTAGCACCTTTTTTACGGATCAGGGTTTGTACTAATGCACTACTAATAAGTTTTCCATTGCTGTACATTTTATGTTCTATCCATGTCCATTTCTCATCCCAATAAATTATCTGGCTGTGTAATTCATAAGCCTGAAACAGTTTAAGCGGGCGGCGAAAACGGGTGTGAATGGAACCGACAACACCGAACCATTTATTTTGAGTTAATATTTTTAGCAGACCGGTGCGTTGCATAATATCCACCCGACCTAAATCCATAATACTATTAAAACGTCCATTATTCATATGCATATTGATATCAAGGTCATTGGGTAATACATGAAACCTCAGTACGGACTTATCCACTAAATCCAGGCGCGGTTTCCAGCGGGATTTAATAAATAAAATAAGCAGTCTAATATATAAATTCATAGATATTACTTTGCGCGCTTTAAGCTGTTTCGATTAAAGTCTTTATTGGTTAAGCCTGTTTTAAACTGGTAATCTTTCCAGCTGAGTGTGGTTGATTTTCCGGTTTGATGATTAATCATGTTCATCTCGTCTGGACGCCAGAATTTATTAAGGTATTGCTGGTA
>CAZHEA010000108.1:0-8694 GCA_964531165.1 uncultured Thiotrichaceae bacterium | reverse complement strand
GGGGGATGCAATCCTTCCGCTTTTCTAAAGGTGGAGACTACTCCCTCATCAACTGCCGTTTTCTATATGAGGATGCTTTAAAATTAACTCATCTTTATATTGAAATTAATTACAGTTCTCATACTTTCTCTCAACATAGTTACCCGCGTTGCTTTTTAAATAATGAAACTGCTTAAATTTATCTACACCTAAGACACAACCTTTATACGGACTGGCAAGAGGCTCGCCGACAAATACGCCCTGCCCTGGCATTTTCACACTTTTCCAGTAAGCTTCTATCAATGTATTTCCCGATAAGTATTTATGCATAACAATACCAGGAGCTGGAAACTTTTGCGTAAAATTACAAGGCTCAACCACCGCGCCAAAAGTACCTGTCGCTCCCGCATCAATCCAGTCAAGCACACTCATTTGTCCGCCATTAAATAAAGCACCTCCGGCTGATGTCAGGTGATCAGCAATCGCACCGGGAATATAATCGTTTTTATTTACCCACTTTACTTTTTTCAGTCCGGTAAAGTAAAACAGGATATCCGTCTTATTAATAATTGCATCCGCTTTTATGACATCTACCTTTAATACCCGATCAAAAATCGCTTTAATTTTTAAATAATTAACAGCTCGCACATTTCTATGTTTATCACTAGTACTTAACAGATAACCAGTACTATCAGGCCTTGTATAATCCGCCTTCACACCCCGGTCTATTAGCGCTTTAACCTCTTCAACGCTACCTGCTGATAACATCATAGAAGGACGTATTTTAAAATCAGTGTAAGGCTGCCTACTGTTGCTATTAAAATATGCTATTGGTCGAGTTGAACGACATTTTTTAGCACAAAATTCACGGTTGAACCCACTTGAGAATGCAGACGTAATAGACATGCAACCTACGCGCCATGGCTTTCTCCAGGCCAATACATAAGCCTGTATATTATCATCGACTTTTGCTTTAAGATCCGCTTCTATGTTTTCAAATTCTTTTACTGATAATGCGTTTTTATGTGCATTAAAGTTTAAGAAAATTACATTGCTTTCAGGTATTAACCTTGCCTGCTGGTAATACCGGGCTATTTCTATACTTTCAGGGTCATTGCTGTTTACCAACACAGCTAGAGTCCTGTTATTTACCTCAGCCTGTAGAGGCAACACCACCAGCCAGAGTAAAATTATTTTGTAAATTATTTTTTTCAAATAACTATTTTTTATTAATTAAACTATGCCGACTTTTTGCCTATTTTTGCTAACATCTGTGACATTAATCCCGGCTTCAAATCCAGACCAGCGTAGTCTTTGTCGGTTGTATAAGCTTTATTCAGCACCGTACCAATCACTTCATTTCCCTGCAACAACTCAAAAGCCTGCTTTAATTCACTTTCCAGTGTTTTACCTTCTTCAATCACCACCAAAGTTGCATCTGCATTAGGAATAAAAGCCAGCGTGTCAGAGCTTTCCAGTAAAGGAGGTAAATCAAAAATCACAATACGTGACGGATAACGATGCTTTACTTCTTCTACCAGGCGTTGCATTTTTGGTGAACTTAACATTTCCGATGAGTTTGCAATCGCTCTTCCAGCCGGCAACACCACAAAACGCGAAACCCCCTGTGGGTTTACTAGCATTTCACCAAGAGGTTTATCATCAATTAAATAATCACTCAATCCATAATCTGTATGAAAATCAAAATATTTATCCAGCTTGGGAGAGCGTAAATTTGCATCTATTAAGAGCACTGTATTATCAACTTCACGCGCCAGACTCATAGCAAGATTAATCGCTGTAAGCGATTTACCCGCGCCACTTCCCGGGCTGGTAATGGCTAATGTATTCCAGCTTTTTTCATTAAGACGCTGCAAAACCTGAGTACGTAAAACCCTGTATGCATCGGATATATTATTTTGCTGCTCCGTTATAATCCTTTTTTCTCTTAACTCAGCAACTGGTAACGGGATAGTACGCGTCTTAGTGTACTTGATATCCTGGTCTTCAACGCTTTGCTGGTTACTCTCTGGCTTAGCAATTGAACCGGTAACCTTACCACCATTCTTAATGCGTTCCTGACGAGCTAATTCTAATGCCTGTTTAATACGTTCCATTGTTAACTCCTCTTATAAATCCATCACATTTTCTGCTTTACGAATACCTCTAAACCAGAGCACATCAAGAGGTGTCCAGAAAAAATGTATTAACAATAAGACAGTAACAATACTACCGGCAATTGCACTGACTACTATACGACTAACATGCTGCTTACGCCTTAAATCATATGTGTTATAAATTATAGGAATAACAGCTAAAGGAGTAGCTGTTAGTATTTTACTGACACCACTCACTCCTCGAACTGAACCATCCATTGCTTCTTTTAAAATTGCCACACCTAATCCAGCTGCAATTGAAAAAATCAACGATAAAAACATAATTGCAATTCGATTCGGCTTAACTGGTTTCTCTGGAAATTGAGCGGGATCTATTAAAACAAATGACTCTCCTTTGCTCTCTTTTTCTAGCTCCTGGCCTATTTCCGCCTCCATCTGTCTGGACTTTATATCCTGAAAACGCAGCAGTGCACTTTTATGTTCGCGACTCAAAACCATAAACTCTTTCTCGACCTGCGGACTTTGAGCAATACGTTCTTCAAGCACGATAATTTTATCATCTAAACGCATTTTTCTAGAAGCGTTAGAATTGATTTCACTTTCTACTGTTTTAAGCTGAGTCTGCACTGCAATATATGCAGGATTTTCAGGCAATAATGTCATCACCTTTTTTTCAGTCTGGACAGGATGCTTTTTAATGGCTATTTCTAAAGCATTTATTTCAGATTTAAGCTGAATAACATCAGGGTGACTTACAGAGTATTTTTTCTTAGCCGACGCATATTCACTACGCTTTTTGGTTAAAGATTTAGCATACTCCTGAGCATCAAACCCCTTACCTGTTTGCTCGCGAAGACCTTTAATCTCTCTTTTCATTTTAACAATATCTGGATGCAAATCTGAGTACTTTGCTGACAATCCGGCATACTCTGACTCTAATGCCTTTAATCTCGACGATGGGTCTAATATCATTTCACCCGAAGAGCTGCGCATATTAGTTAATGGGTTAATTTGATCTAACTGACTTTGTAAATAAAACTTGCGCTCTTTTAAAGCTCTAAGCTCAGCCTCTACTGAGCCTAACTCTGACTCAACACGATTTAGCATAGAAAGATTCATTGTCACCATATCAGGCAAGCTATGCGGATATTTTTCTTTAAACTCCGCCATCTTTTTACCTGCCACAGCAATTCTAGTTTCCAGCTTAATTGTTTCATCTGTCAAAAAAGAATAGGTTTCAGCTGCTTTATCTTTTCGTGTTTTAAGGTTTTCTGCCAGAAACAGACTTGTTAACTCACCCGCTACTTTTTGCGTAGCGGCAGGATTACTGCCTTCATATGCTAATGTAAACGCAATAGTAGCAACGCCCGGACGCCCAGTTCTGGGGTCAACCACATCAGCACTGATCATATTCAGGCCTATGTCCGTACGCATTTTTTCTAAAACTTCTTCCGTAGTATCACGCTTTCTTTCTTTTACATAGAGCTGATATTTATCAATAATTTCCATCAAATTTGGACGAGTCATAACCCGTTGACTAATAGTTTGAATACGTTGAGCGGCATAAGAGGTAACTGTTGAACGAACGAGCTCCGTTGGAATCTCCTGCTCTTTGATTAAAATAGTCGCCGAAGACCGATAGGTTGGTGGCCATACCAGTGCCGTAATCAGTCCCAGTAGAAAGACAATTAAAGCGGTCGAAATAATGGCCGTTTTTCTACGGCTCACTATCGCCAGATAGTCTTGAATGCTTTTTTCCTGTTCTTCCATAATTATATCTTATTAATAAGTTGAGACCAGTTTTGGCCAGTGTAAAAATAAATTAATATACACAGCATTGGACGCTCTTACGTCGTCTGTTAACCTACCTGTATAATCCTGATTTATATATCGATACAGTACTTGTAAATTCCAGTTTTTTGTTAACCGATAAGTAATTGATGGCTCTATTCGATACTGTTTCCTATCATTAAATTTTGATGACACCGTACCACTGACGGTTTGTGAATCAAAAGCATCAAATAGTAATTTAGTGGTGAAACGTTCGGTATTTTTAATGCTGAACTGATAAGTTGCGCTACGAACTTCACTGGCACCACCAAAACTGGACGGCGATATGGTTCGGCCTCCGGTAAACCGATGTGAAGTCAGCTCTGTATTACTGGTATACGTAATATTAGTTACGGTTCCTGTATCCTGATTTGAAACATCTTCAATAATTGGGGTAATTAATGGGCTATCAGGACATTGACCCAGCGTTGGTGGAAAAATACTTCCACCGAGTGAATCATCAAACTGACACCCAGTTGTAACATTTGTTCTTAATGAGTCGAGACTGCGCCCGCCCAGTGATAAACTTAAATCTGAAGTTGGGTTTATTTTATAAGTGTAATCAAACTGTAAGATAGCCTGATCATAAGAAAAGTTGGCCTCAGGACTGTCGTACTCAGTATAAGATGAGGTAAAACCTAGCTGATGATTTTCTGTCAGCATCCAATAAGCGACAAAACTTAAACTGTTATTATCATAATCACGGTAATTACGATTAGTGACTTTGCCGTATGTAACTTGCCTCACATTCGCACTAAACCGTATTTGTGAGGTTTCACTGGTATTCCAGCGAACTGATGGGGCGATAGAAGCTACTGTACGTTCTGTACGGTCACCGATCCCTGAATCAGGATTTGAGGTATCAAAATCCGTATCGAAATTAGTGTTTTTACTGTAATTCGCGCCTAAACGCCAGTCGGTTAGTTCTGTTTGTCTGCCGCCATTGAAATTAAAAAACAGGTTTTCACTATCACTATCATCTATGTCCTGAAAGCGTGTAATTTTAGCCCGTGTATCAACCGACATATCCCAGCGTTGTAACTCTACACCTGAAAATTTTATTCTAGGCTCCAGTGTATAACCACTTGAACCCTCTTCAAATCCATCCGCTCTCATTCTGGCATTGTCATTGTACTGCCCTTTTAAAAAGACACTGGGTTCTGATTTCCACTCAGCCGCATGGGAGGCACCAGTACAAAGCAGGACGACAGCCAAAGCAAGACCAATAATTTTTTTCGACTTAAAACTCATAACCACAACAACTAAATAAGCTTTAAGGCACAACAACAACATCACCACTTTGCAGGATGATATTTTGCTTTAACTTAAATCCGCCGGCCACTTCATCGTATTCAAACGGCATACTCTTAATACCACCCTTAACACGCCGTAGAATTTTAATATTATTTGAGCTGGCATAGGCATTTAAACCGCCGGCCATCGCCAGTGCCTGTAACACATCAATATACGCTGTACCAACATATTCACCCGGCCGATTAACTTTACCAACTACGAAAATTTTATTATTTTGAATTTTTCGAACCGATACCGTTACCACTGGATCAGGAATATATTGCTTGATTTTATTAGCCAGAATTTTCTGTAATTCCGAAACACTTTTACCACCAGCATATACATCTCCCGCCAGTGGAAAACTCATTCCACCATCCGGGCGTATCAGCACTTCCTGCTGCATGCCTTCTTCTTTCCACACCGAAATTGACAGCACATCTCCAGGGCCAATTTTATAAACAGGTAATGAAACAGACTGTGACGATGCCGCCTGTACAATAGAAGCTGACAGCAACACCGCCATTAAACCCAAAATCAGACTCTGTAGAACCGAACCCTGTAAAAAAGCAGCTAAGCCGCTGTGTAATTGTTCTTTTATAGTTTTATTCATTAGTAACCGCTAATATATATCCATTCAAATACCGCCACATGATAGGCAATCTACGGGCCTGATGCAAAGACTTTAAAGCATTTACTACACCAACGGGTTATCTAAGGTTTTTTATGTGGGTATAAGCTCAGATTAAATGTAAATTAGGCAATTTCTGCTGCTAATTTTTAACCATTCAGATTAAAGTGCTACGGTATAAAGATCATTCAAATCTGAATTTTTAAATTTTCTTATTCTCTATATTGTTAAATATAAGCAAACGTCAATATTGGCATTGTTGCAGCGTTACTGAGTAGCCGATTTTATACATTAATTCAGCACAATCTCTTTAGGCACGCCCAGGTGATAACCCTGCACATAATCAACCCCCATATCTTTGAGCAACGCCAAAGTTTCAGCATTTTCGACCCATTCTGCGATTACCTGTACCTGCATTACATGCCCAACGCGGACAATCGCTTCCACCATTGCCCTGTCTACCGGGTCATTAACCATATCAACCACAAATGAACCATCTATTTTAATATAATCCACCGGCAGGTTCTTCAGATAGGTGAATGAACTCAGGCCACTGCCAAAATCATCCAATGAAAAGCGGCAGCCACGTGACTTAAGTGATTTAATGAATTGCGTGGCTTTTGCCAGGTTGCTGATCGCAGCGGTTTCGGTAACTTCAAAACAGATTCGATTGAGGTCTATCCGGTGCTTTTTAGCCATATCCAATATATAAGTCAGCAGGCCTTCATCGGCTAATGAATTACCCGAAAGATTAATTGCCACCAGCTTACCTTCGCTACCACAGCTGATTGCATCCATATTTTCAAATACCTGAAGAATTACCCAGCGATCAACGGTAGGCATTAAGTTATAACGTTCTGCTGCGGGTATAAAAGCATCCGGGCGTATCATCTGCCCGTCTTCATCGCGCATGCGCAATAAAACTTCACAGTGCTGAACCCCGCTCTTATCATCATGAATAAATTCAACTGGCTGTACAAATATCACTAAACGCTTTTGTTCCAACGCCAGAGTAATACGCCCGGCCCAGTGCATCTGCCCATGTCGCTCAGCCAGCATGGCATCTGATGGTTCATAGACATGCACCCGGTTACGCCCCATATCCTTGGCTGCATAACAGGCCATATCGGCTGATGCAAGAATCGTTGCCAGATCCATATTTTCTAAATTGATACCGACAACGCCGATACTGACACCAATTTCAAAACTCCTGTCCTGCCAGGCGAATCGAAAGCTCTTAACCGTCTGCCTAACCTTATCCGCAATCTCTACGGCTTTCTGCAGGCCGCAATTTTCCAGTAGCAGACCAAACTCATCGCCGCCGAGTCGTGCCAGAACATCACCTTCCCGGGTGCAGTTTTTCAATAATTCTGCGAGTTGGCGCAACAGTTCATCACCGGCAACATGTCCGCAGGTATCATTAACAATTTTAAACTGGTCCAGATCGAGATAGCACAGGGCATGATGACGATTTTCACCATCAAGATTCAGTAGTATTGCTTCCAGCTGCTCTTCGAACTTACGCCGGTTTAGCAAGCCGGTGAGCATATCGTGGCTAGCCTGATAGGATAGCTGACGCCTTAACCGGCGTTCATGGCTTACATCCTGAATAACCATTACCGAACCAATTAATTCGCCTTTAGTATTGCGCATGGGCGCGGCGGTAGCCTCTATAGGTATAACCTGACCATCATGCCTTAACAGTGCCGAGTGATCTTCCATCACTTCTACCTGACGATTTTTTAAACACGATTCGGTGGGGCCGGGAATCGGCTCACCACTGTCTTCATTAACCAGGTGTATGGCTTCACTTAAGTTGGTTTGGGTTGCCTGACTCAGATTTAAACCCACCAGCTGTTCTGCAACCGGATTTAAATACCGAATCATATTATTGGAATCCGTGGTAATCACCCCGTCCATAATCGAGTGCAGTGTCACTTCGGCCTGAATTTTTTCTTCTACCAGCGCTTTCTGAGAAGCTTCCAGCTGTCGCTGATGAGAGATAACCAGATCCAGCGCCTGATTAATGAATTTTGCCAGATAGCCGAATTCATCATTTCGACTTTCATTGAAGCGGGCAGACTGGTCTTCTCTGGTAAACTTCTGCGCCGACGTCACCATTTTCATTAATGGTTGTGACAGTACAATCTGCAAAATTTGCTGCAGTATCATGCCAAATAAGAACACCATACCACCGATAATCAGCAGCATTTTTTTACGCGACTCCTTGATCGTCTGTTCAAAGCTACGCATACGAACATCCAGTTCCACCACCTTAATATCCACTTGCTGACTAACTCGCATCACCAGCTGAGCCGTTATCGACACCTGGTCAGCATGAAATTCACCAAACTGATAAAGATGTCCGGAAAACGCATAGCGAATATATTCAATGGGGTATTGTTTAGATAACTTCTGAAACAGTTCATCAACCAGAATAGACATGTATTCATGGTCATAAATTTTGTCACGATGAAATAAATAGAGATTTTCCAGCTCATGCTCTACATGGATAATATTATTATTATATTGCGTGGTTAATTGGGCCTCCTCCTGCTTAAGAATATAGGTCGCCACCAACAGACCAACCAGCATCATACCCCAGAATACAATACCCGTGACCTTGGTAGACAAGGACATACTATCAGATTGATTTTTATCATTTTTATTTTGTATCTGCGTCATTTAAACCCAAGCCAGCGAATCGCAAGTAACACTGGGCACACTCCGCTCAATCCTGCACCGAATATCGCAAACCCCATAAACCAGGGGAAAAACCACAGCGCATCAACCAGAAAATAGCCGATGATGAGAGAAATGCCAACCGCAACCCGCCAGACGCGCTCA
>CAZHEA010000107.1:0-8967 GCA_964531165.1 uncultured Thiotrichaceae bacterium | reverse complement strand
AAATATCCTGTTCAGAAGAATCGACAACGGGATCAACAATACGGTAGTGCATTCCCTGTAAGCCAGTAGTATTCGGGTACCCCATCCATGTCACCTGAATGGGGGCGGCTTGCCTTGAAAACACCTCCAGACTATTTCGTGCGGTATGCCCAGCCAAATCCACCAGAATATCAATCTCATCCTCACGGATTCGCTCCGCAAATTGATCCGGGCCCATACCTGCAACATTGATCCAGTGATCTGATAACGACTCAAGTCGCCTGGTAATGTGATCTGGCCTTGACAGGTTAGAGTAGCTATAGACTTCAATAGAATCACGATTGTGGTTCTCAATAACAGGCTCAATAAAATAAGAAACCGAATGCTCTCTGAAGTCGGGAGAAATATATGCAATCTTCAAGCGACGATCTGGATCCCACGTTTGACTGCAAGTCCTGAGTACATTTTTTTCTGGGAACAAGTCATTGAATTTTCTATGCTCTTCATAAACTGATGCCTGATCCAGCTCAGGCATATAATTTAGCATCAGCAGTAGGTTGGACATCAGTCGAGCATTTTTCGGTTGTTCTTTGAGCCCTTTTCGATAAACGCTCAGCGCCTCTTTGAAATACCCCTGAGAGAATAAAACGCTGCCAAGATTGTCTTCAATAGAAATGCCCGGATTTAATGAGATTGCTTTTCGATAGCATGTTTCCGCTTCGCTTAACATTCCTTTGGATTGCAAGGCACTTCCAAGAGCAGAATAAGTTTCAGCACTGTTTGGCTCTGCAATCAGCGCATTTTTAAATGTCTCGATAGCACGTTCAATATTACCAACCGCTAAATAAGCATGTGCCAGGCTGTCCAATGCTTCTCCCGGCCGTCCACCCTCCTTACATACAGCCTGCTCCAATGCAGGAACAGCCGCATCCATATCACCCGCGTCTCTTAATGCCATCCCAAGGTTAAACCAGGCCTGATATAAATCAGGCTGCACTAAAACAGCCTTATTGAGGTACTTGACCGCAGCGGTATAATTTTTTCTTTTCCCTTCAATAAACCCCATATTCATCAACACGCCAATATCCCTTGGAGCAGAATGCGCAAGTTGAGAAAATATTTTGGCAGCATCATCAATACGATTTTCCTGCAACAGGGTAAGAGCCTTTTTTTTCTTTAACTTCAGGAGGATGTTTTGTTTCGCCATGAGAGTAATTTAAACTACAAGCCTGATTTTAAGTACAATGAAAAAACAACCCTGCCGCAAGCGGGTGGGGCATAAAATTGTAATCTGCCAGTGGGTTTCGCTTCCTCTACCCATCCAGCTACTTTTCGCTGCAAACAGCGGGGAATTACACCCGAAGTGATTAGGCAGAGTTTACCTAATTCACTCTGACTGAAAATAATTGTCATCAATTTACAGATATATTAGATTGAATGGCGGTAACCCAATAACTTTATAGCTACCTGATAATCTTTGTTACTGGAAAAAGAATCAATCAACTCAGACTCCACAGCACGGCGTGGTCGTTTACTAATAACAAAGCCGCCATCACGATCCCGGGTAGCCGTTGTAATTGATTGATAACTTCCCCAGTTATCTTCGAAGTGTGGATCAAAGGGAATACGAAGTTTTCTACAGAGCTTGTCTAAAATAAACTCCGGTTTATCGATGAAATCTTCGTAGCGTTCGTATCCCATCTTGACAGCTACTTCAGAAAATTTTCTATACCCATAGAGAAATTTGTCTAACGAAAATTCAGAACCAGCCCATGACTGGGATTCTCGGAAACTAAGCCATTGGTCTATCGGATGTCTCACCGTTGCCGTTCGCACAATAGTAAAACGGCATGCCAATGTTTTTGCTGTTGTCAGTTTATAAGCAGGTTTATTATTATGTGGCCAACCGGTAAAATCTATATGGCTCCAGTCTCGGATAACAAGCATTTGCTTTCGTTCGTCACAGCGATTTTTTATCATTTCAATCGCATCGACAAAAGAAAAATTGGGATTCTCTTTAATTCGAGTCATATCATCAGGTTGCAATAAATCAAACCATTCGTGTGCTTGTGCTAACGGGTTGATAAGCTGCTTTTGATAGCCATATGGGTGTATTTCACTGAGTAGCACGATATTATTCATGCTGCCCAGGCACCTAGAGATAATCGTTCCCCCACTTCGAGCCATGTGATGTAAAATGTGGATAACAGGCTTTTTCTTTCGTTTCATCATTGTTTAATTCTAAGATACTCCGGGTAATTTTTCATATTATTTCAGCAGGTATACTTCAAATAAAAAATGGCAGACCATGAGGTCTGCCATTTTTTATTACAATTTAGTAGCTCTGGTTAACTTATATCATATTCTTATGCAAACTCAGAATTTTAGAGTAATCAATAATTTAGCCCACCACAAAAACTTAATATTACGCTACTTTGCGTTTAGCAAGTCCTATTAAGCTAATAAGTCCTGAACCAAACAACCAGACAGCAGCAGGAACAGGGACTGCAGATACATCTACCGAGGCACCAATATAATCGGGATTAATCGGGTTACCACCAACCGCCCAGGGGTTAAATAAGCTCTCAGACAACGACAGGTTACTTAATCCT
This sequence comes from uncultured Thiotrichaceae bacterium, assembly GCA_964531165.1. Taxonomy (GTDB): domain Bacteria; phylum Pseudomonadota; class Gammaproteobacteria; order SZUA-229; family SZUA-229; genus SZUA-229. The sequence goes on along the minus strand of CAZHEA010000107.1, from coordinate 6,376 downwards.
CCGCCAATAGCCTGAAAAGTAACAGAGGCAACCGAAAAATCACCCGTAACAACATTTAACCACGTGTTAACCATAACATCATCGACACTACCCAATGTGTTATCGATTGTTCCTACATCAGGAAAAAAGTCCCAGACCATCTCATCAACAGAAACGGACAAGACATTTAACACGCTGGCATCATAAGTAAAGCTAATACCACCACCATCAACATTAGTGGTAAAACCAGAACCAACAATGTTAATCATAAAAATATCATTAACAGTGACATTTGTCGTTAATGCACTCCAACTAATCGTTGCTGCCGACAAGGGATTACTTGCTAAAACTAAAGTTACGAAAACTGCCTTCATTATATTTTTCATAATAACTTCCCATACTCTAAAAATAGAGAAAAAATAGTAAATTAGGCCGTTAAAAAATTGTTTTTTTAATCACACTCAATTTCCTAACGGCTGTGACTTTATATAAAAATTATTGATATGGTCTATATTGAGCAATTCCAGATGGTCCTGGTGGTTTGTTATAAAGTGTTTTAAATATCCCTAAATCTAGTACATTAACTATTCCATCACCATTGAGATCTTCTGCCACATCTCCCCTTGTGTAAAATGCTTGCTTAAACAAACCCAGATCCAATACGTTAACTAGCTTATCGCCGTTAAAATCAGCATCGCAAATATTGCCATAACCATCATTATCTGTATCCCGCTGATCAGCATTTGCAACCAGAGTACAATTATCACTTAAGATATCTTTCAGGCCATCACCATCTGTATCAACCAGCATTGGGTCAGGTCCGTAAACACCTTCATCGAAATAATCAATTATACGATCGGCGTCTGCACGCAGGATAAAAGCATAAGTTGTAAATGCATGTGTTATCCAACTTCCTCCCTGAGCAGTACAATCTGTAGAATTAGCAATGCCTTTAATCAAGCCTAAATACCGGGTGGTACCTGGCCCTGAATTAGCATAGCTCCATGCCGGATTCAGAATCCCACAATCACCAGTATTACCACTTATATCACTACCCGAGGTCAATACATCAGCCCCCATAAATGAAACCCGATTATGCCAGCCGGGACCAGCCGTGGGCGTGTTGATGCTGACTGAGCGTATTACATCTCTAGGATCTGTATTGTTAACAACCGCAGACGAATATTGCAATTGACGATCGCCTGTTCCCCAGTTCGTCGTAATATCAACTGTGACATTTCCATAACTGCGCATTTTAAAATTGTTAACAACTTCTGTGCTCATATAAGAATATGTGCCAGTAGATGCATTTCTCAAATACACATCAAAAGCAAAATCAAACTGTACCTGGCCTGCCATTGCTTCATGCGCATTAACATGCTGTGCGAGAACAGAGCCACACCAGCCTTTTGCATCAGATAAAGGATAAGGTTGAAATGCCAGATCGTTAGCATATGAGCCATCGGGAGTTATGACATAAACGCCATAATTATTGAGAGCACCAACTCGGGTTCCACCATCTGGAATCACCTGGGTATAATCAATAATGTTGTACCATTCAAATGTCATATCTTCCCTAGCAATATGATAATCACCATCAAAATCTATCAGCATATTATTGAAGGTAGAATTAGCAGGTGATGTGTAACCCCATTTATAAAAAGATACTAACGAATCCACATTTGCCTGGGGATAAGGTCCAAACTGACTGAAAAAATCAGAGCCAATATCCTGTGGTGGATCTTGTGTAAGACCATCAGCCGCTTTTGTAATCACATGTTGAACCTGACCAATCCCGCAAGAAGCTGGATCAGCAATACAAGCTGCAGCCGTGCTTGCGTTAAAATTCCCATTGCCAAAAGCACCAATGGGCTCAAATTGCTCGGCAGTGCGTCCACCCGGCCCAGTAAACCCCCAGGGATCAAAAGTAATTGTCCCCACAGATCCTTTGGTAGAATTGCCATCAAATGTTGTTACCAGCTTGCCATCCACCCATGTTTCTATGGCTGATCCTTCATACGCATAACAGTTATGCGTGGTAATAATAGTTAATGCTGTAGTTAATAAGGCTGCTTTTATGTTTATAGTCATTTTTACCCCCTTTGTTTGTGTGTCCTAAGTGCAAGAATTAAGCCTGCTATGACTTTCTATATATTTATCAATATATTGCATAAATAAAATAAAATAATTCTGCATACAGGACAACAACTGTAAGGTTATCCGACATCCCAACACTATAAAAACAACAGAAGCTCTCACTTAACCCCTTGTTTATATTGGTAAACAGTAAAATTTAAAGTATGATTTTAAAAAATCGAAACACTACGTGATTATGACAAAACTGCCATCAAGACAGCACTGTCAATTTACATAAGAATATGATTTTAAAATAAAACTAGGCAACAACTAAGTTGTATAGAAAACCGACAGTTAAAACAACGATGGCTCCATTTAAAGACTATGACTCATTATTTGACGAGCTGTTTACTACACCACTCATTCCAAATTGAATAGTAGGCTGATTCCAGCGTAGCAGTAAATTGCACACCATCGGTGAGAGTTGATTGTTCGACAGTTTTCCGTAAGTTAAAGCGATATTCTGATAATCTCTGAGCATCAGTTGCCAGCTCTTTCGCTATCTTGATATATTCATCTGTGAATTCAGCTACAAGTTCACCCAGGCCCACACACTCAAGCAGTGACTTGCCAACCCGTGATCGATGACTGTTACCTGCAAGGGTAATGGTGGGAACCCCCATCCACATAGCTTCACAGGTTGTCGTTGTGCCATTGTATGGAAATGTATCCAGTGCTATATCCATCTCTGAATACATTTCAATATGATTTATACGAGAAGATTTATAACCCTCAAGTTTAAGTCTTTTTTCTGAAATACCTCTGGATTCAAAAAAATCAACTAACACAGCTCGCTGCACCGGGTTTCCCAGACAGGCACTTTTTAACATCAGTCGGGATTCGGGGACAGCATCAAGTATATTTGCCCAAACCTCCAATACATCCTTTGATACTTTTGCATAATTATTAAATGATCCAAAGGTGACACAGCCATTTTTAACAAATGGAGGAGCAACCGGTTCAGGCGCATAATCAGGCTTTTTAAAACAGAGAAAACAACCCGGTAATCGAAGTAGTGACTCTGAATAAAATTTTTCCATAAGCCCCGGTGGATTAACTGTTTCATCACAAATCCAATAGTCCATTGAATCAAGACCCGTGGTATTAGGATATCCCAGCCACTCACACTGTATTGGCGCAGGTTTCAGTGCCAACACCCCGAGTCGGTTATTTCCTGTCAAACCATTAAGATCAATCAAAATATCTATTTCATCTTTTTTAATTTGTCCGGCCACAGCTTGATCAGAAAGCAAAGAAATATTGTGCCATCGATCACACAAACCAATAAAATGTTCAGTTACAGAATCAGTAATATCATGGTTATAGTAAGCAAAAATTTCGAAGTTATTTTTATTGTGATGCTCCAGAACAGGCTCGATAAAATAAGATACCGAGTGGCGTCTAAAATCTGATGACAAATAAGCAATCCTCAATTTTCTATCGCGTACTGGCATATTAGTAAAGCTTGCCTTTCTATGCTTTGATTCGATAGTCAATGCATGAGTTTTATGCACATCAAACAGATCTTTCTCACTTAAAGACGGAGAAAAATTCATAGTGTAAGCCATGTTAGCTCTTGCCTGTTTTGCTTCAGGATTTATTTTTAGAGCAGACTGATAATCAGCAATGGCATCATCTATTTCTCCCTTAATCGTAAGTGCACAAGCTCGATTGAGATAGGCATCAGCATAACCAGGCTTCATTAAAATCGCTTTATTAAGTATGACTATCGCTTCATCTGGACGATTATCCTCCTGTAGAACAGCTCCAAGATTGCTGTAATAAACAACTTTATCAGGTTCGAGTTTAATAAGTTTTTTTAATAAATCCTCAGAATTTTTATATTCACGTTTTCTTAGTGCGATTAAGCTTAGCTGGTAGATAACTTTCTTATTGCTCGGGTTATGTCTGAGAATTTCTTGATAAAGAGACTGCGCCTCATCCATTTTTCCTGCGTTACAAAAGGCATGGGCATTCTCAAGTTTATCCGCAATGATAACGCTATGAGAAGGCTTGCTGTCTTTATCAACACAACAGTTTTTAAATTTTTTACCACTACCACAGGGACATCGTTTGTTTTTTGCAGACATACTTAATTTAAACCAGCATTTTTAAAAAAATTTATTATGACATTACCGCGAACACCGCTCAATCTGAAATCAGTCTAATCTCTGGCCTTTTCTACATTCCATCCATGTAAGTATTATAAAATTTACCGAACACCGACATCACTGAATTATTAGCAATACATTTGCACATTGCTATATCAACAAGATTTAAGAAATATCAGTCATCATATTTCATCGCATAGATAATTAATGAGCTTTAATGTTAGTTAAAAAAATAACTACCGCAAGACCACAAACTTGTGTATAAATAAACAGCCTGTGCTGAAGCAAAAGAAAGAATATAAGAATATTCTAACGTTCGCTAAGCAATCGACCATTTAGCGTTACCCTGCAAATAAGTTTATTAGCGCTTTATCGACAAGCCGATTCTGAACCGGCTGATGCCAGCACAAAACAAAAAAACCGGAAAAAATCCGGAATTCAAAATTACAAGTACACTCTTGGGAGAGGAAAAAAATGGATAAATCAATCAAGCTGCTATCCGCAGCTGTTGCACTTGCATTGCTTGCCCCCAGTGCATCCTATGCCACCAATGGTTATTTTATGATTGGTGCAGGTTCTAAAACGCGCGGTATGGGCGGCGCGGGTATCGCCTATGGTCAGGATAGCTTAGCCGCCGCCGCTAACCCGGCCACCGCCATTGATGTCGGTAGCCGAGTTGATATCGGTGCTGAAATATTTCGGCCGATTCGCGCCGTCAAACATAATTCAGGTTTGCTGCCTGCCGATGAACAAAGCCAACGTAACCTGTTTTTAATCCCCAGCATGGGCATATCCTGGCAGAAGAATGAAAACATTGTTTATAATTTCGTGATGATGGGAGCCGGCCTGGGCACCAATTATGACCAAACTGAAAAAATCTATCCTACTCGTGAACTGGCCGGCTGCCCGAATACATCAGCCAACTATTTTTACAGCTTCAGTTGTGGTGCAACCAAGGAAGTCGGCGTAGATCTGATGCAGGTGCATATGATGCCTGGCATGGCCTATAAGCTTAACGACAAGCACAGCATTGGTGTCAATCTGGACTTCGCTATCAACCGTTTCCGCGCCCGTGGTCTACAGTCTTTTGGTGATCTCGGCTTCTCTGAGGACTTAACCAAACTCACCAATAACGGCTTTGACTACAACTACGGTGCCGGCATTCGTTTTGGCTGGCAGGGCAAGTTCAACGACGAGAAAGTCAAACTGGGTGCCTATTATGCCTCCAAGGTCTTTATGACAAAGTTTGAAAAATACTCCGGCCTGTTTGCCGAAGGCGGCAAATTTGATGTCCCCCCCCATTTTGGTGTTGGCATCAGCGTTAAGGCCACCAAGAAAATCAACGTCGCCTTTGACATCCAGTATATTCAATACACCGATGTACCTTCGATTTCCAACCCCGGTCCTAATGCCAGAGACCCCAGCGACTTTAACCCCTTATGCCCGGGCGAAGATCCCACTGAATGTAAAACTGGGGGTGCCAAGGGTTTAGGCTTCGGCTGGGAAGATCAAATCGTGTATAAAATCGGCTTTGATTATGCTGCCAGTGCCAAAATGACCTGGCGCTTCGGCTTTAATTATGGCAAGACCCCGATCCCGGAAGACGAAGCCCTGTTCAACATGCTCGCTCCCGCCGTAGTCGAAGAACACTTTACTTTCGGTGCCACCTACGACTGGACCAAACAGTCCGAGCTTAGCTTCAATTTTATGCATGCCTTCAAGAAAAATTTCCAGGGCAAGTCTGCCTTTTACCCTGATGGCGTAAGCAGCTATGAAGATATGCAAACCGGTAACGTCGCATTGTCCATGAAACAGACGGCCATCGGCTTTGGCTATGGCTATAAATTTTAAAAGCGCTTCTGTGTGAACATAAATTTAAATAACACATTATCGTTAAAATATACGCAATTCAGGAGACAATATAATGTCTAACGTACTTACAAAACCCAGTATGAAACGCACCGCGATCAGCGCAAGTCTGTGTTTACTCTTCACTGTCAACAGCGCGCAAGCAGTAGAAGTAAATATTACAAAAATGGAATTCTATGATGCCGGTGGCAACCCGCAGTTTTTCGGCGGTGGTCTAAATACCTCTGTTGCCACCACTGTCAATTTCGGCTCGGCAAGTGGCGGCACGGCGGGGCGGGCGA
>CAZHEA010000106.1:0-9047 GCA_964531165.1 uncultured Thiotrichaceae bacterium | reverse complement strand
CATTCAAATACAGAATTTTGTACTCGCATACCGTAATCTAGACAGGTTTTGGAAATTTTACGCAACCGCTTTGTCCCTCCCTCTGATATGACGCTGACATCATAGGTTATCAGTACCAGCATAATTATTTCACCGAATAAGGTGGATAGTATTCGGTGTCTCCGCGTATATGACGGGCTAATAACATGGCCTGACAATGGGGTAATAAGCCAATAGGCACCTGCTCTTCAAGGTAGGGATGCATAATTTCAACCTGTTTGCGCTCCTGCCAAGCGGTTAACAATGTTTTTCTGGCATCATCTTTTAAACGTACCGCACCACTGGCCTCGGTGACAAAGTCATTTAACTGAATTTGTCGGCGGTTGATTAATGTGAGTACAAAACGATCTGCCCAGGACGCACGGAATTCTTCCAACAGATCCAGCGCAAGGCTAACACGACCGGGACGATCCTGATGTAAAAAACCAACATATGGATCAAGGCCGACACCCTGTAATGCGGAAGAGCATTCATGCGTGATCAGTGTGTATACATATGACAGCAGTGCATTTATGGGATCAGTCGGCGGTCGGCGCACTCTGCCGCCAAAAGCAAATCCACTACCGCGTAATAATTCGTTAAACACACCAAAATATGTGCCTGCGGCATCACCTTCTATTCCCATCGCTTCGCTGACTGCGTGTGCATATTGTACACGCCGTAAACTCACTGCCAATTTTGACACCGCATCACTTAATATTGCGTTTTCTCCATGATTGCGGATCTCACGCATAAGCACTGAGCGACCATTGGCAATTTTTGCCGCGACCATCAAGCGCGCAATGCTTACCGATTTTTCTTCATCATCTGCCCAGCGATATTGGGTGCGGCGTAACAATACATTGCCCGTTTGTTTACCTTGCACCCGGGCAAGAAATTTTCCGTATTCTGTATAAAAAGCCAGACCAATACCCTGTTCACCACAAAAACCCATAAGGAAAGGTGAAACTGAAACCTGACCGAAACAAAGAATATTGCTAATACTAATAGCAGGAAATTGAGCAAGTTTATCTTGCCCCTGTTTGATAACAATGGTCTCCCTCTCTTTATGCAGGTAACTTTCCTGACGTGTAATATAGAGGGTGTTAAGCAGTTTTTTCACGGCTTTTTGCCAGAAGATTTTTTGCTTTTCCTGACCGCACCACTATTTGATGCAGGCAAGTAACTAGCCGAGGTAATCACTTTTTTGCCCGTTTTAGCTTCCAGCTCCTTACATGCCTTTTTAGCAATCCCGCCTCCTGCTTTAGCGGCAGTTTTATTTTTAACCATACCTGTCGCATTTTCAGTTTCAGCAATCTGTTGGGTGGATAACTCAGCAAGTGCGGTAAAAATTAATTCTGCTTCACTCATGTGATCACGCAAATTCTGGCTTTTTATGTTCTTTTACATCTACATCCGCCCATTCCTGATGGATGATATTAGTGAAAATAGCGAATTCCTCGCCTTGTTTAATATCGTGGTTGCTCCAGTAGTCGGTGAGTTTGTTACGAGTTTCCTGTCCCGTCATGCGTTGTTGAATCCACTTTTCACTGCGGCCATGCTTTTGCCAGGTTTCCCTCGCGCGATTGAGAGACATTGCCAGATCGGCCATTTCCTGCATGCGTTCATAACCTACCTTTGCCAACCAGAGTTTGATTGGCTCGGCTTTGGGGCTGGACACAGATTGAACTAGACGAAGCAGGGTTTCAGCAGTGGCAACATCGGTAAGCCATTGTTTTCCATCGGTTGCTGTCATTTTCAACCGGTTACAATTTGTAACCAGTTGACTACCTTCCTTGCTCAGCCTGTTTTTCAGTACCTTCCAGTAATTTCTGGCAGCCTGGTAATCAGGCTGTTGGGTTAACACCTGCACAATATCAATTACCGAAAACCACCAGATTTCAGAATCCTCATCATACGTTCGGCGGATCTGGTAATTCTCGAATAAGGTCATATCAGTTTTCATTTAAATCACTCCCTGTTAATTCAGTAAAAAGTCCTTTTATATACTCGCATGAACGATCTCGCCGAAAAATATCTGGCTCACATAAATCTGCCAGTGAGCAGGCACGGCAACGTTTTTTATCATTTGTAGGCCCCGGGGTTTTACCGGATTCCAACAGCTTATGCGCACCCTCAATCGCTGCCAGCGTCACATTTCGTAATGCATCATTAATCAATACCGGTTCCCGCTTTCTTACTTGCCAGTACCATATAGCACCTTCCTCAATAGTTATTTCTCGCATTTCTTCCAGACATAGCGCCTGTGCGCAAAGCTGTATTTTATCCCAGTCTTCCAGCTTGGGCTTACCGCGTTTGTATTCCACAGGAAAATATTTTGTTGCTGGCTTGCCTTCTATTTCTAGAAGATCGAGCTTGCCATTAATCTGCAACTGTTTTGAGATTACCGCGACACCTCGCTCATAGCGCGTATTTCCTCGCTGCTCAGGTTCGCAACTGTCAACTCGTTCATGTAATAAGTTGCCATGGGCGGTGAAAAAGTTTTCAGCCCAAACCTGTTCGATATGGATAAGGGCAAACTGGCGCGGGCAGTAGGCGTAGTGTTGCAGGGCAGAGAGCATAATAAAACTGGCATCATTGCTCATTTGTTTTTGTCTTTGTTCTGCTCAGTAATTTTTCTGGCTAATACCTCAAAATCCTGCTTATCAGCCTGTTCGGCTTCTGCTTGTAAGCGTTGTTTATGAAATTTATCATATTCATCATTAGCCAGTTTTATGGCCATTTCGTGAGAAATTTTACCGGCATGATCAAGAATATTGCGATCATTCAACGAAAGAAAACCATCCAGTTTTTTTATCCAGTCCTGCATGTGCATGGTGATACGTTGCATGGCTTGACCTTCTGCAAATACAAGATATTGCTCAACCAGATTATTAAGGGCTAATAATTCATTTTCATTAAGATAATTTTTAGCTATAGCCACATCCTGTTTACGGGGCTTATCACTCCGCCAGTTTGTTAAACCCATATTAGGTTGATTGCTGTCTGCTCTTTGTTGAATAATTTCAGCAGCAGTATTACCCGTAATAGCCCAATGCAATTTATTCTGAATGGTTTTGAAAAAGTTGATACTTAATTGTTGCGTGGGATCATAATCTACACTGGTGGCATAAATATCGGTGATTTTCTGATAGAAACGCTTTTCTGAAGTGCGAATATCCTGGATGCGCCGCAGCAGTTCATCGAAATAATCAAATGGCACATCTGGATTTTTCAAGCGGTCATCATCCAGAAGAAAACCTTTAACGATGTATTCTCGTAATTGGGTGGTTGCCCATTGGCGGAAGCGGGTGGCGGTGAGAGATTTAACACGGTAGCCGACCGAGATAATCATATCGAGATTGTAGAAATCAACATTTCTTGTTACCTCTCGATTACCTTCTTTTTGAACTATCCGGAAATTCCGGATAGTTGATTCAACCTCCAACTCTTTCTCTTCAAAAACATTTTTTATATGCTCATTGATCGTGCGCACATCTTTTTGAAATAACTCCGCCAGTAGCTTCTGGGAGAGCCAGACGGTTTCATCTTCCAATCGAACTTCAAGACGAGTTTGACCGTCTTTAGTTTGGTAGATGAAAAATTGGGAGGTGGGCTGGTTGGGCATTTAGATTTAACCTAACAACTTAATCAGCTCAACACCCTCAGGTAAATTTGAATCACCAATTTTCACCTGATAGTCACTGAAATTTCTGGCCACATCACATTCTTCATTTCTTGTTACCTGAATCCGATCAAGCAATACTGTTGCTGGCGCATGACCTAATTCATTGCTGTGTTTAAATACATATAAACCTCTGGCGCTCATTTCACCTCGACTGGCAGAACGATCATGGTCAAACATCTGCATTAAAGACTGCCAGAATAATCCTAGATCATCTTCATCAAAACCCGTTTGTTTTGCCAGATGCGCAGAGATGAATCCGTGACAACGGTACAGGCCATAGGGAACCGTGAATTTGCGACCCATAGTACGATTATCACCACTTTGTTTTTCTGCTTCTTTTTCGGTAGTCACAGCCATACGTGTAATCGTATGCTCAGATGCTACGACTGGATCAATCGAACGCGAAAATGTCATTTGTATGGGGCCGCGTACCTGCCCAGCATTTTTTCCTGTGCTCATTACTGCACCAAAAGTACGGACATCATAATAATTTTTACACATCCAGTTTTTAGCGGCTTCAGTTTTATCGCCTTTTTCTTTATCTTTCACACCCTCCTGTTCGTGTGACTCATCAATCATGTTATTTAAGACCGCTTTTTCACGAACAAATATTTTTCTATTTGCATTATCAGCCTGGGTCATTTGAACGAAGTTACGCACTTTTCTTTTCAAACAGACATCAGTGACTAGCCCCATACCTGTTTCAGCATCCATCCGTGGTAAATTCCCTGCATCAGGATCACCATTAGGATTTCCATCCTTTACATCAAACAATAAAACAAACTCATAACGATTATTAAGACCCATGATTATTCCCCTTTATCAGAATTTTTAGTATAAAAATCTTGTTTCTGGTGATAGTAACCTATAGCAAACAAACCCTGATTTTCCAGATTAAGATGCGATGGAAATTCAGAAATATAGTCCATGACTTCACCAATACGTTTTTCTGCATTGACTCGCCAGCCAGGGTTTTCCAGTTTTTTAAGGTGATGAGTAGATAAACGCATTAATGTGCCAAATACGGATTTTGGCGTACAACTTGCACTGCCGTAGTAACGATCTCGAATAGTGGCATTGATGCCCGGCTGCGCATCTTCCTGTAATTTTTCTAACACAGCGAACAATCGCCCCAGACAATAGCCTATACGTTTTTCTTCTTTATTTAATGTCACGGTTAATTCCCTCTGCTTAGTAATTAAGAAACGGTATTTTCGATTTAGGCAGGCCTTTATTATGCAAGCACGATTAAAACTGACTTTGCCCTGTTCAGCCTTTATTCTTCTTAACGTTGCCTGAAGAAATGTTTCAGGAAGACATGCTCCCGTTAAAATACTTCGAATAACATCCGCCGGTAAATTAGGAGAGATATTGTCATCTTTATATTGAAGCGCAGTGGTACGAAGTAGTTTTTTTAATGCTGGATATCCATAATGATCACGCCCAACTATATCTATATCATTAAACCATTGGGCAATTTTTTCAGAAAATTCGGCAATAGTGCCGACCTGCCAATAGCGCACAACAATGCGAGCAGAGTTTGGCGCTAACCCCAACACAAAAAACTTACCATTACCATCATTTAAAAGATACGCTCCATTATGAATGGTAGAGAATAAACTCTTTACTGCCTGAGCAGTTGAGTCAGGGTCATCTTTTGCATCTGTAAATATTGAAACTAAAGTGGCTTCTAAAACATTATTTTTATCAGACCAGCATACATATGAGGCTTCACCTATACGAAATTTTGTTTGTGATGATTTGCGTAACAAATGATTTAATGCGGCGGCATATTTAAAAGAAGATCCTGCACTTACAGGAAAATTAAACCCCTTATCTTTGCCAAAGGAGGCGTATGCTGGCTCATTAATGGCTGCCAATGGTGCGGGCTTTTGATTAACACCACTTACTGAGTCATGCAATCTAACTATCTTGCTATTTGCACCTGTGATTAAGCAAAAACCATCATGCACATGATCCTCATGCAAGGGCTGCTGTTCAATCCAGTTAATAACTTTTTCTGACTGACAGACTAAATAATTTTTACCTAACAATTGAAAAGTCAAATTACAACCTTTAATTTTTAAACACTCCTGCCATGCCTCATGTGTTTTTAGTTTTTCTACCTCACCTTCTGAGTTTAAAAATAAATCAACTGCTTTAACACCGATATCATCAGGTAGATTTTTTCTTAAATCAGAAACCAAATTTTTAAAACTTCTATGCTGTTTTTTTGCATCTTCTATTTCTTTTTCTTTTGGTATGTCTAACGGCTTAGCCAATTTCGGCTGCGCAGCTATATATCCGTAATGATCCCATAAACAATATGCGATTTCATAAGATTTAGCACCGCTTCTACCCGATGCTTTTGGTATTCGAACAGGCTTTATTATTGTTTTACCGTTCTTTATTTCTCGATTATCTTCTAGCTGGATAAAGTGACCTAATTCATCAATAACGATAACAAAGGGTATAGCCTTCTCTTCAAAACCAAATGGAGGCAAATCATCCTGCTTACGATCATAATAATCACATAAAGCTTGCAAGATCATCCTCGCACCTCCTCACTTTGCCTTTCTGGCACATCAATCACACCATTGTTCATTACAGCATTAAAAAATAATGGCATGGGAGCATCAGCTTGCTGATAATCCATATCATATAACATCCAGCCTAGCTCCCTATTTCCCTCAATCGTAGATCTTTCTTTGCCAAAATCATCAACCAAACGAAAATCACAGGAAAATTCTCTACAGCCTAAATATGGTTGATTAAAACACTGCCCCTTCTTTGCTCTGCGTTTAAACATTTCTGCAAACTTGCCTGCATTATCAGAAACACCTGCTTTATCTGTTAATGTAAAACTACCATGAAGCCGATAAGCCACATTTTTGAGAAATAACCCTGCCCTTTGCTGTCTGGCATCTTCAACATATAAAGCAGGTAATGCACCACCTTTCATGGCTTTATTAATATTGCCAATGGGTAACACAGCGCCGACTTCGTTACGCCGAATATTGACCCAGCGAATTGGTTCTAAAACTTCTATTTTATGAATATGCCATTCAATCGCCGGTTTCCATAAAATAGATTCAAAAATAGCCCTTGCAGCAGATGGAGTTATAACATCATAACTTACCCGTTCCACCTTCATTTCTGGCCGAGTAAAGCAGGCAAAGTCACCTTTAACCTCTAAACAAAAACCCATAATACCTCCTAGTTAGATCACACTATCTTCTGGTGAAATTAATATGTCCGGTGTATCAGCACCCCAAAGTGGATGGTAAAACGTATCTAGTAGTACAAATAATCCCGCTCTTACATCAATGCATCCATTCGCCTGAAATTGCTTTGCCATATTTTCTGTTATTGAAACGGTATAACGTTGTAACTTTTTATAAACCCATTTTTGTGAAGGATCTGCTTCAAGCTGACTAATCCATCCCTCCATCGGACTTACATCAGAACCATCAGGTTTAAACGGTACAATAATTGAAATGCCCATATTATCAATTAGTCTAAATTTTTCTGCTGCTGTTCGAAACTGAATGGCAAGCGGCGCATCATTACTTTGGCTTGCTCTCAACAAACCCAAAATATCATGCTTATCTCTTTCGCCTCTGGCATTCATCAGCAAAAAATATTTTTCAAAACTTTCTGGTGATAATGGTTCATCAAGCTGGCTTGATGCAATTAATTGGCTGGTTATTTCTTCTCCCTGTTTTAGAAAGCCCGTAGGAGACGACTGCTCAGCCTTAAAAACGATTACTTTTCCCAGCTTTAATTTTCCTTCGCGGTTACAACGTCCTGCCGATTGTGCAATAGAATCAAGCCCTGCCATTGCCCGATAAACGACTGGAAAATCCACATCAACACCTGCTTCAATGAGCTGGGTACTTATAACTCTTAAAGGTCTTTGTTCTCCATTTCTTCTTTGTTTTAATCGTTCCTTTATTTGCTCTATTACTTTTGTTCGATGCTGGGCACACATGTTTGCAGAAAGATGTAGGTTATTTTTGTCATCTGGTAATAATTCAAATAGCTTTCTAGCCTGCTTTCTCGTGTTTACTATAGCAAGCACACTATCTTCTTCTTTCAGCTTATAAGCCAGCTCGTCCCAACTTAATTTTGGCTCATCTATAGAAGGCAGCACCACCTCAACACGCTTTAACTGTTTGGATAATTCAACAGGTTTTGAGACAATTTCACGAACATTATTTAAGCCTTTTAATAATGCTTGACCAAAAGTATTTTTCGACTCTGTTAATACAGGCTGTGTTGCCGTACATAACACCCATGTAACACCAAAGTGATCTGACAATTGCTGCATCACCTGAGTAATTGGTGCATGAAAATCCCGTGGAATTTGCTGTGCTTCATCCAGAATTATTACGCTATTCACAATATTATGCAGTTTGCGACAACGGCTGGTTCGTGAGGCATGTAGTGATTCGAATAATTGAACGTTGGTGGTAACAATTAATGGCGCATCCCAATTTTCAGACGCTAATCTTGACAGGCTATTTTCTTTGTTTGGTGCAACATCTAAACTGCTGTGATGCTCCAACACAGCATCATCACCAATAAAGTTCCGAAACACATCCGCATTTTGCTCAATAATACTGGTGAACGGAATGGCGTAGATAATACGCCTCTTACCGTAGATCCGAGCATGTTCCAATGCAAAAGCCAAGCTGGATAGTGTTTTTCCCCCACCAGTCGGGACGGTTAAACTAAACAACCCAGGCTGCCACTGAGCAGCTATCGTGCATTCATTTAATACATTATTACGAATATCATTTAAATCTGACTGTTGGCTATTATTCTGTAATTTATTCATCTCATTTAAAAAACGAGATTGAAGTAACTGAAGAGTTATAACAGTATTTCTCTGCACTGACTTTTCTGGTTGCATATATGACTCAGTATCCAGAAAATCAGCATCAACCAGACAGGAAAATAGCATTCTCATCCATAATGCAATAGATTCAACTGATTGAGCTATTTCAGGGAGTTCCGGGCACTCACCTTGCAGAATATCAGTTGGTATATTTTCAGCTAAGGCTTCCTGATATTCACTTACCCCCTCCTTCAACCTATTGCCAAGACTCCCCCTTCCTCCGAACCAGTCCGGCAACCCAGCATGATGACCCGCAATTAAATATGCAATGATATGCCCTAAGCCAGTTGGCAAAATTTCAGTCGCATGGATAGCTCCTGCAGTTGAATGAGGTGCTCTATTGCCATTTTCAATATGCGCATTTTCTTTCTCATAACCTGATTTCCAACGAATATAATCCTGAAATTTTTTTCGATATTTACCTAAATCATGCCATCGTCC
>CAZHEA010000105.1:0-9356 GCA_964531165.1 uncultured Thiotrichaceae bacterium | reverse complement strand
CATATGCTTTAAATTTACCTGACTTGGGTCAGTATTTTGAATGTCAGCATATTCTGTCTGAATAGATGAATATTTAAGGTAGGTGCATGAACTCAATAAAAAAGCTAAGGCTAAAAAAATTATAATAACCGATTTTTTAATTAAGCTATATGCTCTAGATAATTCAGTCTTCGACATATGTATATCCTGTCAGTGCGTATTCGATACTTTAAAAAAGCGGATATGGAAACATGGGGTATTCATGCTATTTCTTTAATATTGGCACCTATACCTTGTGGGTGGATCGAAATGCTAATAATTTAATAACATGACATTTTATTGTCAGGATAAGTAAACCGAGCGTTCATCATAAGTTTGACAACTAAAACATGCAAGCATAACGTCTTCACAAGATTTCAAATATAAGCAATGTCAAGGAGTGATGATGATAAATCCGTTGCTCACAAGTCTCACTTGAAACCACGTCGTATTAGTATGGTGTTTGCTTTTGTCTTTTGCTATTATGAGGGCATTATTTTTCATTCAGCAATACTGGTTGCTTCTCCCATATAACTGTTTCAAGGGGAGGGCGAATTTGATAAATTGTTATAGCTTGTTTGGCTTCTTTTGCGGGTGTTTTTCTTGTGGACTTCAAAAATGCATGAATAATTATCAAATCACCATTTTTTGATTTATAAAAAAGCACTCTTGCAGATTCGTTTCCATTGTCTACTCTCAGCTTATATATAGTACCTTTATATTTCCATATTTTTGAATTTAAACTTTTAAGATGTTTGCCATGATAAATATCTCCATGCTGAAGGTAAGATTGAAATTTATTATATATCTTAATACAAAGCCCATCTGATATGCCATCGAAAAATAGATATAAAGGGCGAGATATTTTGTTTTTATTAACTAAAAATATATTCATGATTTAATGGCTAAAGCAGATAAAAGATAAATCGGACACCCATTTTTAGGGTTCAATAAAAATGTATTATCAGGATTGATTTTAAGTTTTTGTTGTTCTGGGTATCCGTTTTATTTTCTTTATTAACTATGTGTTTATTTTGCATAATAGCGAAATATCACAAAATCTGTCCTATTGACGTTGGAATTATTTTTTTCGCTGGATCTTATATGGACCTACAAGTTCTTCGATGGCTAATGAAAGCTGCTCCATATTTTTGTACCCCTTCAACTCACCTGTTTCACCGCTAGAAAATACAAGAGACAACGATTTTACACCTTTTTGATTTTCCTGAATAAGTACTGATTCAATAACGTCTACTGGAACAATAGATTCTTCACCTCCTTTTCTTTCAATAATTTCTGTTTCTGTAATTTCTACTTCCACAGAAGCTCCGTGATCTATCCAGAACTTACGTACTTTCAATGCTGAACTATTTATAATCAATGTTATAACAAAAAATCCGACAGCCATATATATACCATCCATGTAAGAATCTAAATAAGCATATATAGCCATTGCAAGAAACATCGCGAAAATAAAGATAGTAGCGTAAACAGGCCTCATAGCCTGTCGGTCGATGTAGGATTGGGTGAGATGAAATTTCATTTATTACTGCTAACCTCTAATAGACCGAAAATCTGTAGCGCTATAATGCCCTATACCTGATGTATAAACAATAAACAGCAATAAACCGGACCAATTAACCGGACAGTCATCTTTAGGTTTTAATAAAAACAAAGGTTTATGGAAAGCCTTTTTCTTTTACTGACTTCGAAAGCTTATTTTCGCCTTATAACCCATGGGTCAATATCACAGCTGTCTATTGAAGTCTGATCTTCAGGGTTTTTACAATAGACAACAGAAAAATAAAGGTCACCATTGGTTGTTAAGGTGGGTTCCCCAAGCCCAGAGATTGTTCCATAATTTCCGCGGACACTTCCTGATGCAATAACTTTTTCTGGAGTGGCCCAGTTATTAAAGTTTGTAAAGATATTAGGACTATCATTATGTTGAGATCGCCATATTTCAATAGCCCCATCACGATTGGAGGAAAAGTATAGCCACCACTCATTAAATGCATCTTTGAATAAATGCCCTTGAATATTTTCATCTTTGGAGCCGGTAGAATTATTTATATTTGCTTCCAGGGCCTGGGCTGCATCCCAGTTTAAACCACCATCTGAAGATGTTGAGTAATACATGATGTAGTCTGTGGCAGATGAATCACCATGATTATCGTAAAGTAATATTAATTTATTATTATCACTACTTGTAACTCTTTCAAGATGCGGGTTATCTTCCTGATTAGCTGTGTTGAGATCGGTAATCTTATTAATCGTTGGCGAGGCTGGGATTAAGCTGGTTGCATTCTGAACCCAGTATAGATCGTTTTTATTGTTATCAAAAGTAGACCGACTAAAGACAATATCATAATTTCCATTGGACCTTCTTGATGCTGAAAAACCACCTTCATAGTAAAACAGAGCAGGGTTGTCGATGGTCGGATTGGAAACAGAATGGCGGGATCAGGATGAAAATGATTCATTGATTGAAGGTCTGCTTGCATAAGCAATGCAAAATAAATCGGACACCCATCTTAATGTTTTAATGCGAATAAATCGGACACCCATCTTAATGTTTTAATAAAAACAAAGGCTTAGGTTGAATTCAGGTCTTTAGTTATCATGGGTGTCCGTTTTATTTTCTGCGTCCGGCACGTGCTTTTGTTGGCGAACTTAAACGCTTGTTATCCTTGTGAAGTCTATGGTGTAACGTGAATAATGGCTGAGATGTGATTTTCAACGATTGTGAAAATCACTTTATCACCAACCTTAAAATCATGACCATGCACCAAACAGTTATATTCCTTTCCATTGCTGTCTTTCAGTATTAAACGATCTACGACTTCTCCGTACTTTTCGTTCACTATATCTTGTCCAATAAATGCACCAGATGTGCCCATAATAGTACTGGTACTACCACCACCGATTTGTCCACCAACTAATGCGCCCAGGAATGCACCGCCAAACTGTTTGCCTAGTGAAGCATCTTTTTTAACTTCACGTATGTTTGAAACTACACCGTTGTGTCTAACTATGTTCGGTGAAGTATCAAGGTGATCAGTAGGGACTTCTTTTTGAGTAGTCGCGCAGCTTTGTGTGAGAGCGATTAGAATTGCATATATAGATATATGTATAATTTTCATTTGATAATCCTTTGTTTATTATGAGGATAAAAGCCAGACAAAAATAGTAGTAGGCTGATGTTTGCTGTAGTGACTATTAGCATACTATAAATAGAATAATTCAACCAAGCTGTTTTTTTGACCTATGTTAATTTACCTATATGGTTTACTTCTTGTTATATTTTATACTTTTACGAAGTTTAGTTTTGCTTTTGGAAATATCTCTGGGAATAAGACACTATTAAAAATCCTGATGCCATTGCGCTTATGCTTAAATCAAAATATATTTCGTTATTAAAAATATAAATGAATAACAAAATAATAACATATCAATTTTTCATATTTTTAGTCACAATTATTTTAAAAATCCTTTAATTATTTCAGTTAAACGGTCTAAAACCAGGGCGGCTAGTATTTATTGTAATGTTTAGTAGCATATTATAAATAGAGTGATTCAAGTCAACGGTTTTTTGTCTGATTTAAATTTTTTGTTATGCATTTTTATTCTCAGCTTTCTTAACTCGTATTTTATTATTACCGATAGACTTGTTGTTGAGGTTTTTCAATGCGGCTTTTGCTTCACCTGCTATTGGCATTTCAACAAAGCCGAAGCCTTTAGATAAACCACTAACCTGGTCAATGATGATATTGCAAGATTGAACTGTGCCGAATACTTGAAATAAATTGTTTAACTCTTGCTCTGTAGTTGAGCGATCTAAGTTACGTACTAATAGTTTCATATATACACCTAGAATAGGTTGCTCATTATTTAAAGGATTACATTGCATAACGTTGATATCTAAGTCGGCCTTTTTTGCAGGCGAATTTTGCCATTATGCTATTTATCGTTTCGCTTCAATTTTATTAATACTATTAATGTTAAATACTAATGTATTTTCATCGCTGTAATAATTAAACCGGAGATTAAACGGATTAAACCGGACACCCATTATAAGTTTGACAAATAAACCAATAAACCGGACACCCATCTTAAGGTTTTAATAAAAACAAAGGCTTAGGTTGAATTCAGGTCTTTAGTTATCATGGGTGTCCTATTTATTCTTTCCAATGCATAAAGCACCTTGAAACTCTGCCCCCAGATATTCTAGAAGATCATCGTGTCTATACCACTGGGTTCACATCTATAATAGAGAGTCTAAATTTGCTATTAATGCTGAATTATATTTACGTTTATGTCGTATTTTTTAAATTTTGGATTCAATTTTTCCAGCAACTTCCTGTCTCTTGCATACTTATCACGAACACCATATTTAGTTGAAACTCCGCATGACGCGTCTAAAAAAAACTCGCCTAAATATGATATTTCTCGAGATCTGACAGAAAAGTACAACTTGTCGACTTTTGAGGGAGAGACATAGGGGTTTAATATTCTCGGCGCTATATAGTACTCACCAGCAGGTATAGTTAATACATGCAAAATACCCTGATGATCACTATAATCACTTTCATAAACATATGCATCTATATTTAATGATGCAACACCCGTGTTGTAGCTACTATATATACCCTTATCAATATAAGGTTCACCCTTTTTAATCAGGCTTATTTCTGTAGCAAAGGAATAGCACTTTTCACGAGCACCAGTAGATATTATTATAATACCATCCGTATTTTTCAATTTATTAAAATCAAAAGATTCAGGTGAATACTTCTTCGAATAAAGACCACAGCTAGTTAAACTTATAATTAAGGCTAGAACTGATATGTATTTGAACATGGATTAATTATAGCAGGTATTATTTGGCAGACTTCTTATTTTCTCTGGCATGTGTCTCCAGCGCTGTGTCAATTGACATCTTTCCAGCGTCAACAAGCATCTTTAACTCTTTTTCCCTTGCTGTTAATGGTTCTTCATAACGACTGCTTAAGAATGTCCCGTCTACTTTATAGCCAAATATAGAACCGTACAGATCAATAGGCCCGGCGTTTGAACAGCCTGAAAGAGTTAATATGCTAAGCAGCACGACAAAAATTTTAATCATATAAATTCCTGCATCTAAAGCCTTGAAAATGGGTAGCTAAGCTACATTTAAAACTAATAATATATAATAGCTTAATATATTATGTTTTTACTTAAAATGGAAGAGAACAAATAAACCCAAATAAACCGGACCCCCATCATAAATTTGACAACTAAAGCATGCAAGCGTAACGTTTTCAAAATATCTCAAATACAAGAAATATCAAGGAGCGATGATGCCAAAACCCCGTTACCGTTGTTTAGCGCTTTCTCGATTTTTTTAAACGGCTATTCGAATTTTATCTTGCAATACGGGCGGATTATATATGACACCCTGATGCTACGCGGGCAGTATGACAAATATAAAAAGCCCCGACAGTGCAGGGCTTTTTATATCAAAAAACTTAATTATCTTAGTTAAAGTGGCGCGCAAAGATGGCATCTCGCCCGGCGTTCCTTTGTATCCAAATGGCGATGCCATTATCATTTGAGTCAAAGTCAACTACTGCACGTGTAGTACGACCGGGGGAGCTTTCTATCATTTCTGCCGTGCCCCAGCCATTAGGGGTAAATCGATTTGTCCAAACATCACTGCCTCCACCGTTATATTGACTCCAGATAGCACTGAAGGTATTGACGCCAGCTGCGGCGATTTTAAGATTCCCTCCCCCTTGAACAGAAACACTCATCGCTCCTTCTTCAATCCGCTCTGCAGTGCCCCAGATTTTGTTAAAGTTAGAAAAACGATTTGCCCAAACATTGTAGCCTGTCCCGTTAAATTGCATCCAAACGGCAATGACATTTCCCGAGGGGTCTACCGCGAGCGAGGGCTCAACAGAGGTAGTCGTATCTGTTGTATTAAGTAATGTAGCTGCGCTCCATGATCCGCTGCCCGCAGCAAAATGACTCGCATAAATATTTTTACCCATAGCATCGGGCTGCTGCCACACAATCGTGGCATTACCGTTGGAGTCAACGATAGCTTGATGATAATCAATGTTGCCACCAATATTTGTATTGATCTTCGGGTTAAAAAATTGCGTGAAATTTGAGGGCGTAGTTATTGTAACTCTTGCGACTAGATTGCCATCCTTTTCTGTCCATGAGATGACGCGCGTGACATTTGAACCGAAAGTCACTTTAGGATTTAAATTTTGTATTGGTTTTGATGGATTGATAGAACTAATATTGGCCGCTGTGTCCCATTTTTCAGTGGCTGCTGTGTAGCTGTTTAGCTTTACAGCAACGCTTGAAAACACATCTTGGCTCCACACTACAAAGGCATTACCTGACGGGTCCATGGCGATAGAAGGTGGGCTATCTGGAACAAATTCCACATCATCTTCGATGGTTTCCGCTATTCCCCAGCCAGATGTCGTTGTATAACGACTGGCATATACATCCCTTAAACCCAAGGAAGGACTCTGTAGCCACACAGCTACCGCATTACCATTTGCATCTATTGCAACTTGTGGAAAAGTAGAAGTGTCGTTACCCACATCGAGTCTTACGGGGGCAGACCATCCATCGTTAACCGAATAATGATTGGCGTAGATATTGGAAACATCGCCGTCTAATTTCTGAAACACGACGATGGCATCCCCATTTGGGTTAACCGCCACTTCAGGGAAGTTTGAACCCCCGCCACTCGCCCCATCCAGCAAAAAGGCGGGGCCATTCCAGCTACCATCGCGGGTGGTAAAGGTTGCTGTTGTGAGCGCTAGTGGGTTGCCGCTTAAATCGGTAATGCCCGGTTTTAAGCGAGCGGTGTAGGTTTTCAATAAACCGAGAGTGGTGTTTGGGTTCAGCGTAGCGATGTTGGTGAGCGCATCAAAACTAACGGTGGCATCGATATCGTCACCCGTGCCACGCAACGTAAAGTTATCCGCATTGATGGTGTTAGCAAACATATCTTCATCAAATGTAGCGATAATATTCGTGGTGGAATCGACGTTACTGGATGAATGAGTCGGCACCAAGCTAGCTGTTGGTGCGGTAGTGTCAGGGGGAGTGTTGTTAGCGGGCTCACCACCACTACCACCTCCACCGCAGGCAGATAATAAAACAAATAACAGTAATAAATATAAACGTTTGTAGTAGGCGTGTATCATTTTTAACTCCGAATTTTGCTTGTGAGTATTAGTTTTTAAACTTGATAATTAGTTAAAATGGCGAGCAAGGACGGCATCTCGTCCGGCATTCCTTTGTACCCAAATAGCGACGCCATTACCATTTGAGTCAAAGTCGACTAAAGCATGTTTAGTATCACCGGGAGAGCTTTCTATCATTTCTGCCGTGCCCCAGCCATTAGGGGTAAATCTATTTGTCCAAACGTCAAAGTCGCCACTGTCATTGGCTTGATTCCAGATCGCACTAAAGGTATTGACGCCAGCGGCTGCGATTTTAACAGCGCCTTCATATATGTCAGCAGTCCCAGCAGATCTGCTAACAGTTCCTGTTTCTTCTTCAATTAGCTCAGCAGTGCCCCAGGTTTTGTTAAAGTTAGAAAAACGATTTGCCCAAACATTGAAGCGTGTTCCGTCATCTTGAATCCAAACGGCAATGACATTTCCCGAGGGGTCTACCGCAAGCGAGGGTTCAGCAGAGGTAGTCGTATCTGTTGTATTAAGTAATGTAGGAGCGGCCCATGATATGCTACCCACAGGAAGATAACGCGCATAAATATTTTTACCCATGGCATCAGTCTGCTGCCACACAATCGTGGTATTACCATTAGAGTCAACGATAGTTTGATGATACAGAATGTCGTCAAAAATAGTTGCATTTATCTGTACCTCATTCAATACCGCAACACTTGTGGGTGTAATTGTTCTACCTGTTACGACCAAGTTTCCACCCTTTACTGTCCACAAGAATACGCGTGAGCCATTTGAACCAAAAGTCACTTTAGGATTTAAATTTTGTATTGGTTTTGATGGATCGATAAAACTAATATTGGCCGCTACGCCCCAGCTTCCAGTGGCCGCTGTGTAGGTGTTTGTCTTTACAGCAACGCTTGAAAACACATCTTGGCTCCACACTACAACGGCATTACCTGACGGGTCCATGGCGATAGAAGGTGGGCTATCTGGAACAAATTCCACATCATCTTCGATGGTTTCCGCTATTCCCCAGCCAGATGTCGTTGTATAACGACTGGCATATACATCCCTTAAACCCAAGGAAGGACTCTGTAGCCACACAGCTACCGCATTACCATTTGCATCTATTGCAACTTGTGGAAAAGTAGAAGTGTCGTTACCCACATCGAGTCTTACGGGGGCAGACCATCCATCGTTAACCGAATAATGATTGGCGTAGATATTGGAAACATCGCCGTCTAATTTCTGAAACACGACGATGGCATCCCCATTTGGGTTAACCGCCACTTCAGGGAAGTTTGAACCCCCGCCACTCGCCCCATCCAGCAAAAAGGCGGGGCCATTCCAGCTACCATCGCGGGTGGTAAAGGTTGCTGTTGTGAGCGCTAGTGGGTTGCCGCTTAAATCGGTAATGCCCGGTTTTAAGCGAGCGGTGTAGGTTTTCAATAAACCGAGAGTGGTGTTTGGGTTCAGCGTAGCGATGTTGGTGAGCGCATCAAAACTAACGGTGGCATCGATATCGTCACCCGTGCCACGCAACGTAAAGTTATCCGCATTGATGGTGTTAGCAAACATATCTTCATCAAATGTAGCGATAATATTCGTGGTGGAATCGACGTTACTGGATGAATGAGTCGGCACCAAGCTAGCTGTTGGTGCGGTAGTGTCAGGGGGAGTGTTGTTAGCGGGCTCACCACCACTACCACCTCCACCGCAGGCAGATAATAAAACAAATAACAGTAATAGGTATAAACGTTTGTAGCAGATATTTAACATTTTCATTCCCTGATTTTGTTTTGCGAGTGTTAGTTTTTTGGTACGCCCGGCATGGGCGTGAACTAATGAGGTGAAAGTCCTCTGTAGGAGATTAACCTGTCTATATTATAGGCAGTATAACTACTAGACGACGGCAACTGCAAGTCCGCGAGGAATTGTGGGAAGGGCGAAGCGCGATGAAGCCCTATGAGCGGTTGGGATATCTGAGTGCAAATCTGCGAGCTTACGAATAGACTAAAATCACGGGATACGATTTTGAACAGGAATAAACTGGACACCCACTTTAATGTTTCATTAAAAACAAAGACTTAGGTTTAATTATGGTTTTTGGTTGTTATGGGTGTCCGGTTTATTTTT
>CAZHEA010000104.1:0-9536 GCA_964531165.1 uncultured Thiotrichaceae bacterium | reverse complement strand
TACACATTTGACCATGACAATGCCACCGTCAATTACCTGCTTTCTCTGGCAGGCGGTAATGGCCCGGGCGACAGTTTTGATGGTGGTTTTCAACGCCTGTGGTTAGATTATAAATACACGGATTCCGTATCGCTTAACCTCGGGGTAGTTGATTATATCGGGGGGGACAGCCTCATCCCTTTTTACCGCGCGATTGAAGACAATGACAGAATATTTGCGGAGGTACGTTATAATTTTTGATTAATATTTATTGCCCCGTCATTCTTCCTATCTTAGATATGTGCGTAAGGGTTGACTGGATACATAAGCATGGATATTTTTAAGATTTTTTAATTCTGAAAAGTTAAAATAAAATGTAAGGTACATGCGACTCATCAAGAAAAGTAAGTCACTTATCCAGATAACATATCCAGTCACACACAATTAGAGCTTTATAAAAACAAAGACTTAGGTTGATCTGAGCCTTTTTTATGATGGGTGTCCGTTTTATTACGTTTTTTATGATGGGTGTCCGTTTTATTGCGATGGGTGTCCGTTTTATTTTTTTATTCTGTTCAGGTCTACCAGCATCAATACCTATTAAAGTTTGCCATAAGGGCTCATCCTTGCTAAATTCCAACCTTAAGCTTATTCGACTGTGCAGATTAATGTTTCGGGTCGATTTAATGCCCTGCTTGTTAACGGCCTC
Source organism: uncultured Thiotrichaceae bacterium (assembly GCA_964531165.1). Taxonomy (GTDB): domain Bacteria; phylum Pseudomonadota; class Gammaproteobacteria; order SZUA-229; family SZUA-229; genus SZUA-229. Next base: position 8,848 of record CAZHEA010000104.1, on the reverse strand, counting down.
TAAGACTAATAAATCTTCGGCTACTAAATCAGTAACTTAGTACGACAGGTTACGAGCTTAATTTTAATCTTTTTTCAGGGAATAGAAACATACAAATCAATAGCCTGACCCTTTTTTACGGCCTGTTACGCTGGTCTCAAAAAATGTCAGCTTATGAAATCATTATGAATAAACAGGAGGTTTAAGATGACTGATACAGATACCATAGACCTGGGTGCAAAAATCCGTAGCTTGATTGAGCAACAAAAATACCCAGAAGCACTAAAAAAAGCGAGCAAGTGGGTAGCAGTAGAACCTGATTCGGATGAAGCCTATTTCATGCGCGGATATGCAAACCTAATGTGGGGGCAACTAGAAGAATCCGCCACAGATGTAAAAAAAGCCATTAGTATAGAGCCGAGCAATGCAAAATATTACAATGCTTTAGGTAATATCTATTTTGACATGGGTAACGATGAAGCAGCCCTCGGTGAATTTAATCGGGCACTGCATATTGAACCGGATAATTTGCAATACAGTTCCAGTTTATGCAAAGCAAAAATGAATCTAGGCGAAGTCGATGATGCATTGGCGCAAGTTGAGGAAATGTACCGAACCAATACGGATGACGATACTATCCGGAATAATTTAGCTGATATTTATTCAATTGCAGCCACCAAAGACTGGCACCATGCAGATGACGATAATCTGGATTATGCACTGACTCATGAACATATTCAGAATGCAGAAGAGTACTCCACCAAAGCAAGGGCATTAAACCCAGTTAATCCATATGTGTTAACACGGTTAGATGATCTTGATTCAGCAATCAAAATATCTAAAAAAAGAAAATTTACTGGTGGCTGGGGCACCTTAATTGTCGCACTCATTTTTGCAACGCTTATGTTTCAAAAAGAAAACCCTGTTTTATATGCGTATGGTATTAGTGCACTACTATATTATTATGCTCTTCGAACACCACTATATGTTATAAATCACCTTAATTTCGCAGGAAAAAACAATCTGAGTTTGGGTGACCGCATAGCCTCCATATTTGTGTGCGATGGATGGACCTTCTTCGGTTATGGATACGGTGATGCCATGATGAACATGGCGAAAACAAATCTATTTTTTGGTGTAATCCGAGCAGCCATAAGGTTAGTTCTCCTTCCTATAACAGTGACAACAGGATTGTTTAACAATTATTCTAAAAATCACGCACTTTCAATAGTGGGTGGAATGATTGGAACCATTATCATATTGATGCTTGTTTAATTATACTAATAATGGAACTTTGGAGACGTTCTTTTACAGGGACATATTTGGCATAACACAAATCCGGGTCTAAACCGAATCGCGCACGGATCGCCGAATCGGGGTCAGACCGTACCTTTCACACAAGCTTCAAAGTTATTAACTGCACGACTAACTGTCGCATAACTCACATCAAACTCCACCACTATTTCATCTAAAATAATTAGGGTCAGAACACAGTTAATTCTAATATTAGAAACAATTGTGCTCTGACCCCACTTGTTTATTAATCTAAGACATTATAAAAAGTTAAAATCAATCAGCGGGGTTTTATTGACTTTTATTTTTACATATCCGTGATTTATTTTTAGAATCTATTTTTTTAGCTTTAGAAATTTGTTCACATGTTATATTTGAGTGTGTTAGATTAGCTCCAGTCAGGTTGGCTTTATACAGACTGGCTTTATACAGATTGGCTTTAGACAGATTAGCTCCTGCCAGATCGGCTCTAGCCAGACTGGCTTTATACAGATTGGCTTTAGACAGATTAGCTCCTGCCAGATCAGCTCCAGCCAGATTGGCTTTAGACAGATTGGCTTTAGACAGACTGGCACCAATCAGATTGGCTTCAATCAGATCGGCATCAGTCAGTTTTGCTCCAGACAGATTAGCTCCAGACAGATCCGCTCTAGAAAGATTAGCTCCAGACAGATCGGCTCTAAACAGTTCGGCTCCAGTCAGATTGACATTAGTCATATTTGCATAAGCAAAATTAGAATAGTTAAGTTTTAAATTCTCTAATTTCGCGTATTTTAATGATGCCTTATTAAAATTACGATGAGACATATCGAATTTATTATTTATAACCAGGTGATTAAGCTGGTAACCACGATTAGGCAAATCAAAATATTCGATATATTTAAGATATACTACTGATAACGGTAAAATTAATATCATAAATATATATTTGAATTTTAGATCAATGGGCAGTGATTTAATAAAAATTACCGTTATAACAATTAGAGTGAATAGATAAAAATATATCGCATCTGGATGGGGGTTAATTTTAATACTATAAGCAAGCATTATAATTGGTACATTAAACGAGCTTAGATATATAGATAAAAACCTTGAGCGCTTAGTGTTAAACGTTAATAAGAGTGGAAGTTTTTTATGCTCAGGAACTCCATTCATTTCGCTGCTCTTAAGTTCTTTAAGAAATGTATTAAAATAAAATGTAGTAACCATTAAAATAGCAGGCCCTATAAAAACAAAAGCTTTAACCGATAAGGGCAGGCTAAATAATGTTGTTTTTATAGTTTTCCCAAGTTCAGGAATTAGATATTCATCAGAAACCAGCAAAACGGCAAGACAAAAAACAGTAAATGTTATTATTAACATCATTGATCTACGAACTGTAAGAGCAGTCTCTTTATATCTTTCTACCAGATCGTCAATATCATTATTAGGTGATCTTTTTTTACGGGTGATAGTTCTATTTATTATTTTCATTTTATTATTACTTAAGTATTAGTTAATGTTTCACTAAGTATGTAGTCACAGATCCTGAGATGATTAATTATTTTGATTATCAAACCTGTATAAAACATTAGCCAGCTCGTTAATTCCATAATTTAAAGCTGATCCAATGCTATCTAAATAAACTTGATTTATTTCTGCTTATACATATACCCATTTCAACAGCACTAAGAATATTCACTTTACCCCATACAGTTGCTTTAGATATTCGTTTAACTGCTGTATAAGGTTTTCTGTTAATCAAATTATTACCATTAATATATCCAGAGAATATTAGTCTATTAAATTCTTTTGTGCGTCGACCCACCCAGCTTTCATATGGACTGTGATGTTTTCATCAGAACATACGTGAGGCTAAGTAATAAAAAACTGAAGTCAGGGCACAATTAACTCTAATATTAGAAATAATTATGCCCTGACCTCATTTGTTCGCCATTTGTTCCGTCACCCGCAGGAAGATATATGCCAGGGCCTAGATGCTTTACCCGCTTTAAAGTATGAAGCATGCTGGCATGACGAATGAAGCTCCTGCCCTGTTAAACTCAGCCAGTACAGTTATTTCACGCATTTACGCTGATACTTTTCTATATATTTTTGTTTTTTGCTTTCCACTTCCTGATTATTTAAATATCGGCGATCTCCATTACCATCAAGGTCATACCAGGATACATGTTCATCGTATCGAGAAATTTGATCTTTTAATCTATTGCAAGCACGTTTTTTAGATTTTATTTTTTCTACTTTTTTAGCTTTTATTTTAGCCTGCCTTTCCTTATCTTCTCTTATTGAATCATATATGGCGACAGCTTTATTTAATCTCTCTGACGTTGTTAATTTTGATTGTGGCTCAGCTTTGACACTTAATTCAGGAACAGGCACAGGAACCATCTGCACATCATCAGAAGAGCTAACATTAACTTTAGCTATCTTTTTATTAATTGTTTTTTTAGACTTACTTTTTATCAAGCCTTTATTTAAACGCTTTACAGAATTTTCAGCATGTACTTGCCAGTCGCTACCGGTGTGGTTTTCTAAAAAAGACGTATAGGATGCAATGGTATTAATATTTTTCGCCTGAGCATAAGCCATCTGATCACGATAATAAATACCATATCGATACCATGAACTATGAGGATTGTTTTTTAAAAAAAGAGTTATTGCCGGTATATCATTTGACTCTCTCGCATCACTGATGATTATTTTATCCCTGTAATATACCGCCTCACGACTCCATTGTGAACCGGGATAATCGCGCATAAACTGATTAATTTTCTCAGCGTCATTAGCCTCTACTGCAGCAGTATAAATTTGTTTTTCATCATTGAAGACATTGGTTTTATACAGATCATTGACGTGACTATAAGTCATTACCGATACCACCGCCAATATTACGAATATTGACAGTATATAAGCGATATTTTTCATTCTGTTTCCTTACTCATTTTTAGTTTTATCAACGTCATTGGGATCAGAGCACAGTTAATTCTAATATTAGAAACAATTGTGCTCTGACCCCATTTATTTAAACCGGCCATATTCATAAGTAGATACTAATCTAGATTCGAGCCGCCATATCGCCATTCTCAGGCATTTTGCACCCAAACTGGTACATTTGCCCCCAAAAGACGTAAAAACACGGCGAGAGCAAGAAGCCCATTTGAGGCTATGTATAATAGGTAAAAGTAGTGAAACAGGGCTAAATATAGAGGTGAATTATTTTGCTTGGGGGGTGCTTGGAGAATATGCGATTTTGAATAAGATTGTAACTTATTACTTTATATGTATTTTTAATTGGTCGGGACGACAGGATTTGAACCTGTGACCACCACACCCCCAGTGTGGTGCGCTACCAAACTGCGCTACGCCCCGAATAGGCGGAGAATTCTACACTGACTGGGGTTCCGGATAAAGTATTTTCTTAGTTATCAAACGATTAGCTCCCCATCATTGCCAATTTAGCACCAAATATCAGTAAAACAATTTAATCTCAGACCTCTCAACCGGTATACTCGTGCCAATTTATACTTAATGACTCTCAGGCATGTTTAACCTCTCTCACACCAATATCCGAAATGAAACCGATACCAATAGTTTTCGCCGTGGCTTGCGCTACTTTGAGCAAGGTCTGGTAAAGAGCCTGGATGTCGAACAGGTTGATGTGGATATGATTGTGCTTATGGCGCGTGTTCAGGGAAATAGTGCCATACCCTATCATTTAGAGGTCGACATTGAAAAGTCCGTAGCTGACACGGTGATTATAAATGGCCAGTGCAGCTGCCCGGTGCAACATAACTGCAAACATGTGGTTGCAGTTTGCCTTGAGTATGCGTCCAATGTTAAACAGGGGCATGCGAATGTTGATGCCAGCCTGTCCTGGTTAAATGGCTTTATTGATGCCAGCACACCCAATAACAACATCAGTCCTTTGGCGACTGAATCTATTTTTTATTTATTAAAACCGTCAGACAAACCCAATGAGCTTGCCGTTAGTTTAGCGGTCTGCCGGCACTTAAAAAAAGGCGGACTGGGAAAAAGTAGACGCACTGATCTTTATCGCATTGTTAACCAGTACTCCCGCGCCAGTTATGTTCAAGAAAGTGACATAGATATTGCGAAATTATTAGAAGCTCAAAATAACAGCATGTGGGCCGGCACCCAAAATTATGTGATCAAGGGCGAGTTAGGATTTTTAACCTTAATAAAAATACTCAACAGCGGCCGTGGCATGTATAAAAGCTCTGACCAGCCTTTTATACAACGCGGTGCATCACGCCCGCTTAACCTGCACTGGCATAAAGAAAAAAATGGTGACTGCCGACTGAATATTAATGTTGAGCCTGCGGCCCTGGTTCTGAATACGGTTCCGGCTTTATATTTTGATATCGATAACAATGAAATTGGCTCATTGGTCAATGCAGATTTTAATGCTCAACAATGGGATTTATTATTAAACGTGCCGACGGTGCATGCGGATAACTGCGCCGTTTTTAGCCAGCACCTTATTACCCAATTACCTAACATATGCATTCCTCCGCCTATTGAAATTGAAACCGTAACCATCGAAAACGAGCAGCCAAAGCCCCGCCTGGAATTATTCATTGATCATTCAACTGAAACACTCACGCACATTATGCGCTTACGTTTTGCCTATGCTGAAACTGAAATTTCAGTAATGCCGGTGTTACCCATATTAAACACGCTTGAGGATGATCGCATCATCAGCGTGCACCGTGATATTGATTTAGAAGAACACTATATGGAGCGTATCTTTGAAGAAGGTTTCCAGAGTGTAGTACTCAATCTTGAAGATCATTCCGCGGAACTTCCGGTCGATTCAGAACGCGGCGACTTTGGCTTTGTTAGCCCGACAGATTTAACGCCGATGCAATCACTGGAATGCTGGCGCATTTTTATTGAAGACACGATTCCAGCATTAAAAAAGGAAGGCTGGGAAATCAGCTTTGATCCAAGTTTTAAATTACAGTTTCATCAGGTAAAAAGCTGGAAAGATGAACTGGAAGCCACGATTGGTGAAAATGGCGATGACGATGCCGTAAAAGGCAATAACGACTGGTTTGAGCTACGTTTTGATTTAGATGTTAACGGTAAAAAAGTACCTTTGCTGCCCCTGGTTGCCAATGTGCTTAAACATTACGACCCCAGCGATTTACCCAAAAATCTCACCCTGCCACTGCCCGCTTATATGGGCGAAGGTCAATACATAAAAATACCCGCTGAGCGCATCCAGCCTATTTGCGAAATTTTATATGAGTTGTATGACCACCAGGCGCTTTCTGCTGAACACTTTAATCACGAAAAAGGCAGCATACAATTAAGCCGTTTCGATGCGGTGCGCCTCGCTGAGCTCGAAGACAATAATGAAGCCACCTGGCATGGTGGAAAAGCCATGCGCTCGCTCGGACGTAAACTTAAAAATTTTAAGGGCATTAAAAATGTTGCACCACCACGCGGTTTAAAAACCGAGTTACGGGACTACCAGCAACAGGGCTTAAACTGGCTACAGTTTTTACGCAGCTATCAGTTCAATGGCATTCTTGCAGATGACATGGGTTTAGGTAAAACAGTACAGACCCTTGCCCATCTATTAAAAGAAAAACAGGCAAAACGTTTAAACAAACCCTGTTTAATTGTAGCCCCTACCAGCTTAATGAGTAACTGGCGTCGCGAAGCTGAGCGGTTTACACCTAAACTCAGTGTATTGATTTTACAGGGCGCTGATCGTAAAAAATATTTTGAAGACATCAATAATTATGATTTAGTGTTGACTACTTTTCCACTAATTGTGCGCGACCAGGAAACCTTACTGGCACACAATTATTATTACTTAATTCTCGATGAAGCTCAGGTAATAAAAAATCCAAATGCGAAAGCCGCGAAACTGGTGCGTGAAATTAATGCCGAGCATCGCTTATGCATTACTGGCACACCGATGGAAAACCACCTGGGTGAGCTATGGGCATTGTTCGATTTTTTAATGCCCGGTTTTTTAGGCAATAGTAAAACCTTTACCCAACTGTTTCGCAACCCTATTGAAAAACATGCTAAAAATGAAATACGCCAGCGTTTAGTGCAGCGGATCACACCTTTTATGTTGCGCCGCAGTAAAAGCGAAGTCGTAAAAGAACTGCCAGATAAAACTGAAATTATACGTTCGGTTTCATTCGATAAAAAACAGGCTGCGCTTTATGAAAGTATTCGTTTATCGATGCAGAAAAAAGTCCGCGATGCGATAAAAGACAAGGGATTATCACGCAGCCATATCACCATACTTGATGCTTTATTAAAGCTACGCCAAACCTGTTGCGATCCGCAACTCATGTCACTACCGCAGGCTAAAAAAGTGAAGTCGTCGGCTAAATTAGAAATGCTCATGGAAATGCTGCCGGAAATGGTTGAGGAAGGTCGGAAAATTTTAATTTTTTCACAGTTCACAAAAATGCTGGGCATTATTGAAGAGCAGTTAAAAGATTATAAAATCAGTTACACCAAGCTCACCGGCCAAACCACAAAGCGTGAGCAGGCCATCGACAGGTTTCGTAATGGCAAGGTTGATGTTTTTTTAATTAGCCTTAAAGCCGGCGGAGTTGGCCTTAACTTAACCGAAGCCGATACGGTTATTCACTACGACCCCTGGTGGAACCCGGCCGTCGAAAATCAGGCAACCGATAGAGCGCACCGCATTGGCCAGAACAAAGCGGTATTTGTATATAAGTTAATTATTGAAAACACATTAGAAGAAAAAATCATGGCGATGCAGGCACGCAAAAAAGCGCTGGCGGACGGGGTTTATGATAAAGATAAATCAGCTAAAGATATGAAGTTAACCGCCGATGATTTACAGGAATTGTTTGCGCCGCTGGTGCAACAGCCTTAGGTTAAATTTTAGCTGGCTTGTTTATTTTATTTCCTCCCTCACTCTGGCCCTCTCCCAGAGGGAGAGGGAAATCACGATGTTCGTTTAATTTTATAATTACATCAGGCTTACACTCACCCTCTGATAGAGTGAATATCACAATGCTCGTTTAATTCTTTAAAGAACATCTTGATCCCCTTCTCACTCTGGGAGAGGGCTGGGGTGAGGGTAGCAAACGCTCCCATACTCTACATAGGAATCAGATTATTTTTAAGCAATGATTTAAATATGGCTTAACAGAACTTCCTGCCGAGTGTGCGGAAGCTATTTACTTTTTCAAGGTCTGCAAAATTTCTTCCAGCTCATTTCTGATTTGCTTAACCAGCTGGTTGCTTTGCGAGGTATCTTCTTTTGCGGTTTCACCGGTTAATTGCTGACGCGCACCACCAATAGTGAAGCCCTGATCATATAACAGGCTGCGGATTTGACGAATTAAAATAACATCATGACGCTGGTAGTAACGACGATTTCCGCGACGCTTTACCGGCTTTAACTGTGTAAATTCCTGCTCCCAATAGCGAAGTACGTGGGGTTTTACACCACACAGCTCACTCACCTCACCGATGGTGAAATAGCGTTTGCTGGGTATTACGGGTAATTCGTTATTATTGCTGGCTTCCAGCATATGCCTCAACTCTTTGT
>CAZHEA010000103.1:0-9922 GCA_964531165.1 uncultured Thiotrichaceae bacterium | reverse complement strand
GTCCACCGGGAGGGTGGTAGCGGGTAATTAAACCGGGAGACGGAATAAAGGTTTTGTGATGTTCTGCATTAATCCGGCATTCAATCGCATGACCGTTAATTTTAATGTCTTCCTGCTTCATTCGTAACGGTTCGCCTGAGGCAATGTAAAGCTGTTCCTTTACTATGTCCACGCCAGTAATCATTTCGGTTACCGGGTGTTCAACCTGAACACGGGTGTTCATTTCAATGAAATAAAACTCACCATCTTCGAATAAAAACTCAAAGGTACCGGCACCGCGATAATTCATTTCTAAACAGGCATTAACGCAAACGCCACCAATTTGAGCTCGCATCTCTTCGGTGATGCCAGGAGCAGGTGCTTCTTCAACGACTTTTTGATTTCGGCGTTGCATTGAGCAATCGCGTTCACCTAAATGTATGGCGTGACCCTGACCGTCGGAGAGTACCTGAATTTCCACGTGACGTGGGTGCTCCAGATATTTCTCCATATAAACTTTGTCGTTACCGAAGGCCGCTGCTGCTTCTGCTTTAGTTAAAGTAATCGAGCTGATTAAGGCGCTTTCGGTGTGCACCACGCGCATGCCGCGACCACCGCCGCCGCCGGAGGCTTTGATGATAATCGGATAGCCAATATTTTTGGCAATGCGTTTGTTTTCTTCTTTATTATCTTCGTCGATAACACCATCGGAGCCGGGCACACAGGGTACGCCGGCTTTTTGCATGGCTTCAATGGCGGCAACCTTGTCACCCATTGTACGAATGGATTCGGCAGTGGGGCCAATAAAAATAAAGCCACTGTCTTCAACACGCTCAGCAAAGTCGGCATTTTCAGACAGGAAGCCATAACCCGGATGTATTGCCATGGCATCGGTAACTTCAGCTGCACTGATTATCGCGGGGATATTCAGGTAGCTCTGGTCAGATGGTGCCGGGCCAATACAAACTGATTCATCCGCAAGGCGCACGTGTTTTAAATCACGATCCGCATCGGAATGAATGGCAACGGTTTTAATACCCATCTCACGACAGGCTCGAAGTATACGCAGGGCAATTTCGCCCCGGTTAGCTATAACTACTTTTTCTATCATGATATGGACTATTCAATAATAAAGAGAGGTTGACCAAATTCAACAGGCTGGCCGTTTTCTACTAGTACAGCTTTAATTTTGCCGGACTTGTCAGCTTCGATTTGGTTAAGGATTTTCATCGCTTCAATAATACACAGGGTATCTCCCTCAGAAACGCTCTGACCTATATCGGTAAATACCGCAGCGCCGGGAGAGGCCGAGCGATAAAAAGTACCCACCATAGGTGATGTAAGCTGGTGGCCTGTGATTTCAGGTTCAGCCGCAGGTTCTTCGACAGCTGCTGGTGCAGGAGCCGCCGGTGCAGCTGCTACTGGTGCAGCCATCGGTGCATACATCGGCTGCGGAGGTGCTGCAACTACATTATGCTGGCGTGAAATGCGAACAGATTCTTCGCCTTCTTTAATTTCGATCTCAGCAACACCGGACTCATCCAGTAGCTCAATCAGTTTTTTTATCTTGCGTATATCCATAAGGGTGATACACCTTTAATTATGTATGTTTAAAATTTTATTTAACCGTTCAGGTTGCCCCTGAGTCGTTTCAGGCCAAGGCGAAAAATATGAGCTTACAATTTGTAAATGAATATTTTTCAACGCAGGAATGGAGCTACTCAGGGGTAAGCTGAGCGGTTAAATGTTCTTGTGCGGCGAGCAAAGCTAGCTGATAGCCCTGTGCGCCTAAGCCTGAAATTACGCCCAGCGCAATATCAGAAAAATAAGACTGTTTGCGAAACTCCTCACGGGCATGCACATTTGACAGGTGCAGCTCAATGAAAGGAATTTTTACGCCACTTAAGGCATCGCGTAATGCCACACTGGTATGTGTGAATGCTGCAGGGTTAATAATGATGAAGTCCGTGCCATCTGATTGTGCAGCGTGAACCCGCTCAATTAACTGGTGCTCCTGATTACTTTGCAAGTGAGCAATGCTATCGCCGGATTTTTTTGCCAGTGATGTCATATCTTCAATGATCGTATCCAGTGTTTTACTGCCGTAGTATTGCGGCTCGCGCGTACCAAGCAGGTTTAAATTTGGACCGTTAAGGACAAGAATCTGCGCCATAAACAAACTTTCAGGTATCACTGGGTTAATTGTAGGGTTAATCTACGGTGAATTGTGCATCTATTTTATAACGATGTCTACAACATTTAACCTATTCCCTGCAGATTCGCTGAAGTTAGGCGCATTTTTACCAGAAAATTAGAGCTGTTTCACAGAGGCTTTTTAGCTGATGCTAGTTGAAACTGAATAGTAAGAGGGATGTAGAGGCATTTTATCAGAATGGGCAACTGTTATTCTAAATGTCACTTTATTGACATTGGCTCGTATAAAGGCTATTTAATAATGGGTTATCACAACTGTCTCGTTAACTTTTCAAATAAGTACAATTACGCTCTTAATATCGAGCTATGTAATAATTTTCAAAAATCTGGACATGAAAATTAATTTTATTACACCATTATACCTGAGAAGGCAGGTATCCAGTGTCTGTAGCTATCACAGAGCTACTAGAACTCTGCCTTCGCAGGAATTGATACTTTTTAAGTTAACGGGATAGTAGTGATATGTCATATAAAAATTATAAATAATTACAGCAGATTAGGGCTTTATCAAAAAATAATAAATATAGAACTCAATAGAGTCAGACATTTTGTCGCTATTGTTTAATCAATATACACATGCAAATAAAAAAGTTTAACTTACGGATACGGGGCTTAGGTTGATGTATGCAAAAACCATTTAATTTAACATTTTATTTTATCATCCTCCTGTTCTTTTCATCGGCTGTATTTGCAGGTTCGAGTCAATCACTGCCGGTAATTACGCTTAATGATACTAATAAAACGCCATTTACAACGAAAAGTCACGATGGCTTTGTTGATGTAATGTTAATTGAAGCGTTTAAGAGAGCGGGTTATAAATATCAAACCGTTAGACTGCCACCGGAACGAGGGTTGCTGAGTGCAAATGATGGTGTTCTTGATGGTGAGGTGAATCGAATTTCAGGAATAGAAAAAAAATATAAAAATTTACGTCGGGTGCCGGAAAAAATACGGGATTCAGACTTTTGTGTATTATCTAAAAATGCCAATATAGTAAATAGACCGCAGGAGTTAAAAAAACACGTTGTGGGCTATGTAAAAGGCTGGAAAATATATGAAAAAATGATGGAACACTCTAGCAATATTATTACTGCAGATAGCCCCCGGCAATTGTTCCGTTTATTAAAAATAGGCCGAATAGATGCAGCACTGTACACTTGTTTGCAGGGTGCGATTCTTGCAAAAGAGTTTAAAATTGAAGGTATAAAAGTACTAGAGCCATTATTAAAACAAAGGGGGATGTACCTTTATCTAAATAAAAAGCATGAGCAAATGGTACCGGTATTAAATCGAGCATTACAGGACATTAAGCAGGAAGGGCTTTATGACCTCTGGTATAAAGAAAAAATATTACCTTATGTAAGGTCATTACAGGGTTAAAAAATAGAATATAAATAATGAATTCAAAAATTCCTTTTTCGCCTGTTCAAAAATTATCTCCAATACGATCACCCATTATGCGCTCTCCGTTAGCCCGCAGACTTATCGTTATGATGATTTTATTTAGTGCAACCATTACGCTTATTACAACAGCTGTTCAACTTTATAATGAATATCAGCGAGATATGCAGGGCATGGAATCGCTATTCGAGCAGGTTGAAAATGTGCATCTCCGATCATTTACCCATTCATTATGGGCAACAAATTATCGTGAGTTACAGGTGCAAATGGAAGGGCTGGTTACCTTGCCGAATGTGATTTATACATCTGTATATAACGGTGATAAATTGATTGTAGAAACCGGCAAAATAGATTCCGGACATATTATTGAACGACAGTATCCAATGGCTTATGAGTTTTTAGGCAAAGACCATATTATCGGAAAATTAACCGTTACTACTACGTTGGATAATATTTATGCTGAGCTGTTCAGAAATGCGACAAATATTTTGATCAATAATGCATTTCGAACCTTGCTGGTTGTGATTTTTATTTATTTCATTTTTCATCATTTAATTAGCCGTCATATTGCCCGCATATCACAGCATTTTCAGGAAATTGCGCTAGATAAGGGTAAGCATTTAGTGCTTGAGCGTAATGTCTCCGGGCCACCTGATGAACTGGATTTTTTAGTTTCATCAGCCAATGAAATGCAGGATAGAATTATTGCATCTCATAAAGCATTTAATGAAAGTGAAAAAAGGTACCGTACATTAACCTCTGTTGCCCCGGTGGGAATTTTCTATACTGATGCAAAGGGCGAGTGCCAGTATGTTAATCAAAAATGGGTAGAAATTACCGGCTTATCTGAAAGTGATGCAGTCGGTAGTGGCTGGGTTAAAGGCTTGTATCCACAGGATAAAAGCAGGGTGATGAGTGAGTGGAAAAAGCTGGCAGAGCAGGATTTATCATTTCAATTAGAGTATCGCTTTCAGGCCGCCGGGCGTGTTCGGTGGGTGCTGGGGCAGGCGATAGCGGAAAAAAATGATAATGATGAGGTTGTTGGTTACGTCGGCACGATTACCGATATTACTGAGCGTAAAGAAGTAGAGCAGGCGCTTATCGAAAGTGAAGAGAAATTACGTATTATTCATTCACAGGTACCGGGTATAGTTTATCAGTTTAAAATTGATATAAACGGTGATCGATTTTTTAGTTATGTCAGCCCTGCAATTGAAAATTACATTGGTCTCAGTTCTGAATCGGTTATGGCGGATGTGAATAAATGGTTTGAAGTTGCTCATCCTGATGATTTGCCCGGTATGGAGCAGTCAATTCTTGAATCTATGGTTAATTTAAATAACTGGGAATGGGAAGGGCGGTTTATTCGGCCGGATAATAAAATAGTCTGGCTGCGTGGAACTGCAACGCCACAAAGAATAGAGGATGGAAGTACGATATGGAATGGCTTATTTGTTGATGTTACCGAGCAGGTACAGATAGATGAAGCTATTCGTTGCAGTCAGAAAATGGATGCACTGGGTAAACTCACCGGTGGTATCGCACATGATTATAATAATATGCTCGGCGTGGTGTTGGGGTATTCTGAGTTATTAGACGATAAACTGAATGAGCAGCCTAAGCTACAAAATTATGTGAAGAAAATTATTCATGCAGGTGAACGCGGTGCCAAGCTAACTAAAAAGCTGCTCGCTTTTTCCAAGAAAAAATCAGCTGATGCTGATCTGGTGAGTATAAATAATGTACTCAATGATGAAAGGCATATGCTGGAAAAGACATTAACCGCACGCATCAAATTAACCTATGAACTTGAAGACGATTGTTGGCCGGTACATCTTGAAGAAAGTGAGCTAGAAGATGCAATTCTAAATATGAGCATTAATGCAATGCATGCTATCGATTCAAATGGAGCATTAGTTGTGGCTACAAGCAATGTTCATATTGGTCAGGTTGAAGGTGAGACCCTGGGGCTAGAGATTGGTGATTATGTTTGCTTAAAGCTAAGTGATAGCGGACACGGGATGGATGAAGACACTAGAGAAAAAGTCTTTGATCCGTTTTATACAACTAAAGGCGATAAGGGAACCGGGCTGGGGTTAAGCCAGGTTTATGGTTTTGTTAATCGTTGTGGAGGTGTGATTAAAATAGAATCGCAATTGCAGCAGGGAACACAAATCATGTTGTATTTTCCGCGATATGCAGGCGTTAGCAGCATCCAGGCGAATGAGCTAGAGGTTAAAGAGGTAGACTTACAGGGAAAGGGATGCGTGCTTGTAGTTGATGATGAACCGGCATTACTGGAATTAACAGATGAAATATTAAGTGCACATAATTATCAGGTATTGTGTGCAGGAAATGCGAAGTCTGCGCTACAGATACTTAAGACTGAAAAAGTAGACTTAATGATATCAGATATTATTATGCCGGATATGGATGGTTATGCTCTGGCTTCTATTGTACGTGATAAATATCCGCACATAAAAATTCAACTGGCCAGTGGCTTTTCAGAAGTATTGCATGAGGATCAGGCGGATACCGAACTGTATGAAAGTCGGCTGAATAAACCATATAATGCAAAAGTTCTACTGGAAAGTGTGAGCGCGTTACTAAGTCATCCTGACAGCTAGTTAAAATATCAGTTAACTAGAGGCGGCTACTTCGTAACCGGTTTTGCTAGCAGGGGGCGGATAATATCTTCAACCTGTTTTTTAGATAGTTCACCCGCATGGGTGAGTTTAATAATGCCATCACGGTCAATAAAAACTGAGAAGGGTAATGCGCCAATCCGGTTTCCATACGCGCGTGACAAATCCAGGCCCTGGTGTGAAGCTGGCATTATCGGATAGTCAACACCCAGTGTATCAACAAAATTTTGCACTGACTCTCTGTCATCTAGTGCGACGCCAATAATATCAAAACCCTGCTCTTTGTATTGTTCATGAATTTCCATAAAAGCAGGCATTTCCTTTTTACAGGGCGGACACCAGGTAGCCCAGAAATTAACCAGTATGACTTTGCCGTTCCATTCATCTATGTTGCGCAGTTTTCCGTCAAGATCAGTGAGCTCAAATGCTGGGCGAAGTGTGCCGATAACATCGCTACCGGTTGTTTTCGGCATTACCGGAGGTAGCTCGCGATGTTCATTTTGCAGATAACGCTGAAGGCCGAAACCCGCGCCGCCGGCAATAATAATGACCAGTAAAAATGGAATAATGTTTTTCATGATTAATTGCTTTTTATAAAATAGTTTTGCCACAACGGCGCAGAGAACACAGAAAATTTATTTTATGCGTAATGCGGATAAAATAATACAGGTAATTTTTTGTGTTCTCTGCGCCGCTGAGGCAAATATTTGTGGAAAATATTTTTTGGGTTATTGTTTAAACGCCCGTTTAACATGTGCGCTAAATTTTTCAGCCGGCATATAGCCTACAACTTTATACGCTTTTAATTCTTCGGCCTGTGCATTATAAAAGATAATTGCTGGTGGGCCGATAATTTTAAAATGTTTATAAAGCGCCTTGTCATCTTCATCATTAGCGGTGACATCGGCCTGTATTAAAATGGTATTGCTTAATGCGCTTTTGACAGCCGGGTCGGTAAACGTCAGAGTCTCCATTTCTTTGCATGACACACACCAGTCAGCATAAAAATCCAGCATCACGGTTTTGTTCTGTGCTTTGGCTTCAGCCAGCGCCTTGTTTAAGCCGTCAACACCCTTGATTTTTTTGAACTGTAAGTGGCTTTCAGTTGCATGTGTTGCACCACCGCTACCGACGATGCCTTTAAGTGGCGTAACAACACTTGAGCCACCGGCAGCTGCGCCGACAATTAAAATCACACCGTAGACAAACATAATCAGGCCCTGGCCTTTCCAGAAACGGCTCCAACCAGTGGCTTCTGCTTTTAAGCCATCCAGTGCTCCCATATAGATTGCGGGGACGATCAGCAAAGAGGCGGTGAGTATCATTACTACCTGATCAGAGACAATGCTGCGAATCATCCATATCGCCACGGCCAACAGTGAAATACCAAATACGGCTTTTACCGTATCCATCCAGGCTCCGGCTTTAGGCAGTAATTTACCTGCAGAAGTACCGATAGCGATTAACGGTGCGCCCATGCCGAGACTCATGGCAAACAGCGCTAAGCCACCAAAGTACGGGTCGCCGGTTTGTGAGATAAATAACAGCACGCCAAACATCGGGGCCGCCACACAGGGGCCAACAATCACCGCTGATAATAAACCCATTACCAGTGCGCCGCTGAGTGAGCCACTCTTTTGGTTGTTGCTCACCGAGGTTAATTTATTCTGAATAAACGCTGGCATTTGCAGTTCATAAAAACCGAACATCGCTAGTGACAACAGTACGAAAACACCGGCAAAGCTGGCCAGTATCCATGGGGTTTGTAACATTACTGCAAGGCTTTCACCAGTCAGTGCCGCGGCAACACCGGCAGCGGTGTTGATTGATGCCATGCCCAGTACATAGGCAATCGACAGGCTAAAACCACGTTTAGCACTAATGTCTTTTCCCTGTCCCACAATAATACTCGATAGAATCGGGATCATTGGAAAAACGCAGGGGGTAAATGCGAGTAATAAACCGATACCGAATAATGTCAGTAGACTGATCCAGACGCTGCCATTTTTAAGCAGGTTGGCAATCTGATCCTGTTCTGAAACCGGGTCTGCAGATGCTGTGCTAGCGGGGTTAGTGTCTAAAAGCGTACTGGCGCCAGCATCGCTAATGGGGCTGACATCAAGGCTAATGGTTTTAGTAATAGGCGGGTAACAAATACCGGATATTTCTGAGCAACCCTGATACTTAACCTTGAAACTGGCATTTTTAATACCATCTTGTGCATTATTAACGGCGATGGATGCTTTGGCCTGATTATGAAAAACGTAGATATCACCAAAGAATTCATCCTGCTTGAAGTCGCCCTTGTCGATGACAAAGTTTGAAGTGGTGATGGTTGCACTATCAGCGGGGAGGATTTTGGTCTTGTCACGATACATATAATGACCATCTGCAATCTGCCATTCAGCAAATACCCGGCCGTTTTCAGACCAGGTTTTTAACTGGAAGGCCTGATCAGGTTCAAGAATGTCGTCATCTCCGCCACCCAGGCTAACACCCTGGCTGTCATCGCCGCCGAGGCCGCTAAAGGGATTTTCCGCAAATGCGGGCTGTATAAAGAGGGAGATGAGTAACAGCAGATAGCTGAAAAATTGAGCTGGTTTAAAATGCATTATGAAAACACCCGTTAATTATATGTGGTAGGTTAGAACTTTATAGTCAGTAGAAGTTCTTAAAAGTCGTCCAGTTGAGCAGATATTATTATGGCTAATGCTTAAGGAGTCCTTAAGGCCTCATTATGCAAACATTAAAGTTTTTATCCATAGAGTGCAAGTTGAGTCGTGATGATGTGCACACCGATATGATGAAGCCTGACTGCTAAAGACAATTTTAAAGAGAGAGAACAATGTTAAGATTTTGGCCGATATTATTTTTAGTGATACCGATTATAGAGGTTTATCTGCTGATAGAAGTGGGTAGCCGTATTGGTGCGCTGTGGACGATTCTGCTGGTTGTGAGCACCGCTATTATCGGGGTGAATTTGTTGCGCCAGCAGGGTATCAGTACATTGATGCGTGCCAATCAGGCGATGTCTCAGGGGCAGGTGCCGGCGATGGAAATGATGGAGGGAATCTTTCTGGCAGTCGGTGGCGCGCTATTGATTACACCGGGGTTTTTTACCGATATTATAGGCTTTATCTGTTTGCTGCCATTTACCCGCAGGGCAATAATTCAATATTTGCTCTTGAATTCTGCAATCACAACCTCATATACCGCTCATCAAACAAATAAGGGTCCGACAGATCCGCATACCATTGAAGGCGAATATCGCCGCGAAGACTGATCGCTATTGGATGTTTCGATAGCAATCTGCACTGGTGTGCTTGACTCTGCACGACCTATGACTATCATTAGCACTCTATTCGGTAGAGTGCTAAAAATTAACGAGGATAAAAACCCATGAATATTCGCCCCTTACAGGACCGCGTGGTCGTAAAACGTATGGCAGAAGAAACTACCAGTGCCGGTGGTATCGTGATTCCTGATTCAGCGACTGAAAAGCCTTCACGTGGTGAAGTGTTAGCCGTTGGTAATGGCAAGGTGACCAGCAATGGTGATGTTCGTCCATTAGATGTAAAAGCTGGTGATCAGGTTTTATTTGGTAAATACGCAGGTACTGAAATCAAGATTGATGGTGATGAAGTGCTGATTATGCGTGAAGAAGATATTTTAGGTGTGTTTGA
>CAZHEA010000102.1:5793-9926 GCA_964531165.1 uncultured Thiotrichaceae bacterium | reverse complement strand
ATACCGGATGACATAATAACCATCACTCACTAAGCTTTCCCAGCCCCTTTTTCTAACAGGCCAACTTGACATTTTCCAACTTGGATAGCGGGAGATATTATTAATATACTCTTGGCTTTGGTGGAAAACTTGCCACCGACATAGGTTTAGTTCTTACCGGTTTATAATCTAACTTTCTACCTTCACTTGAATAGAGTGTATGTCGCATCCAGCTTTTATCATCGCGCTCTGCATAATCCACTCTTGAATGCGCACCTCGACTTTCAGTTCTTGCGGCGGCTGAATAAACCGTTGCCAAAGCTACATCCATTAAGTTTTCCAGCTCTAATGCTTCAACTCTTGCGGTATTAAATAATTCAGAATGATCCGAAATACTGGCATGTTTTAAACGCTCAGCTAATATAGTAACTTCTGCAACACCCTTATCTAAAATATCCTGGGTTCTAAAGACACCACAATTATCTTCCATCGCCTTCTGTAAATCTCGACGAATGTCATCAATGGATTCATTGCCATTGTTATCATCCCATCGATGTAAACGTTTGTATGCAGTTTCAATGGTATTTTCATCCAACGCTTTGTGAAATCGATTTTCTTTTAAATATTCAATAATATGATTAGCCGCTGAACGGCCGAATACCAAAATATCTAATAGCGAATTACCACCTAAGCGATTGGCACCATGTACCGAAACACAGGCGCATTCTCCCGCCGCATATAAACCGGTAACCGGTTCTTCCGGTGTATCTTTAACCGGTACAACTACCTGCCCCTGACGATTCGTTGGAATGCCACCCATGGTGTAGTGAGCGGTTGGGTAAACCGGGATCGGTTGACTTGCCGGATCAATGCCTAAAAAAGTAATACAGGTTTGTCGAATACCGGGTAACCGGGACTGTAAAACATCTTCGGGTAAATGATCGAGCTTTAACATCACATGATCTTTATCCGCACCGCAGCCCCGGCCTTCTTTGACTTCAGTAAATATGGAACGACTCACTACATCCCGCGAAGCTAAATCTTTTGCGGTAGGTGCATAGCGCTCCATAAAACGTTCGCCTTGAGCATTCACTAAATAACCACCCTCGCCCCTTGCTCCCTCAGTTATCAGCATGCCACGACCGGCGATACCGGTTGGATGAAATTGAAAAAATTCCATATCCTGTAATGGCATGCCAGCACGCAAAGCCATGCCCATTCCGTCACCCGTATTTATTAATGCATTGGTGGTTGTGCGAAATAACTGCCCGGCACCGCCGGTGGCTAGTAGAGTGGTTTTAGCTTCAATGATTATTTCTTCACCACTATGAATATCAAACACATAGGCACCAAGTACATTGCCCTGCTCGTCTTTTAATAAATCGACTGCAAAATATTCATCAAAAAAATGTGTTTTAGCACGAATATTCTGTTGATATAAGCTGTGTAAAATAGCATGGCCGGTTCTATCTGCAGCGGCACAGGTTCGGGCCGCCTGTTCACCACCAAAATTTTGCGACTGACCACCAAACGGCCGTTGATAAATTTTACCATTATCCAGCCTTGAAAATGGCACACCAAAATGCTCCATTTCATAAACCGCTTTAGGAGCAGCGCGACACATATATTCAATCGCATCTTGATCACCTAAATAATCGCTGCCCTTCACCGTATCAAACATGTGCCAATGCCAGTTATCTGGTAAAACATTCGCCAGTGCCGCATTCATGCCACCCTGTGCAGCCACCGTATGTGATCGCGTGGGAAACACTTTTGAAACTACTGCCACTGAAGCATCGGCTTCTGCTAACTGCAAAGCCGCCCGTAGTCCACCGCCACCGGCACCAATAATCAGTGCATCAAATCGTCGTCTGGGAATATCATTTATATTCATTTAATCAATACCATAAACAGTGCCTTAAAACACCACAGACCACTGCCAATTAACGTACCCGCTACCAGTGTTAACACCAGTAAACGCCCTACTACATTCGGAACATAATCTAATACAATATCGCGTATTCCAATCCATGCATGCCAAAGCACGGCAATTAGAAATAGCCCGAGCAATATATTGTTATAAGGTGTTGCGACCCAGTCAAACCAGTTAGCCGCATTGATAGGCGCTGAGAAGAGTAGAACGATTAATAAATATACAAAAAATGCAGCAATAAAAACCGCACTCACCCGTTGAATAATCCAGGGGCGTAAACCCTGTAAGCCAGGAGAACTCATAGATATATCTCCACCACTAGTAGCACAAGAATAATGGCTTCCAGAATAAACACCAACCAGGCAAACCGTGTCGCCTGTTTTTTTTCTAAACCGATATCAAAATCAGTAAGCAAAAAACGAACACCAGCAATAAAGTGGTGAATAATTGACCACAGAAGAATCACGGTGCCTAACTGAATAACTGGCAGTGCCAGAATATCTACGACACGATTAAAGCCACTATCACCCGTTAATGACAGATCAAACAGGTACACTGAGAACGGTATGGATAAAAACAGCAATAAACCGCTGATTCGATGAAAGATAGAAACAAAACCTGTTACTGGCAGGTGAATTTTTATCAGATTTAGAAAGAAGGGCCGGTTATCAGATACCGCCATTTTTCATTTCCCTTTATGGTGATAAAGCAGGTTATTTAAGACCGTTGTTTTTTTATTCGTCTAGATAGACTGTAATTATGGTTAAAAGATCCAGCTAATTTAACATTGTAGTTGAAATAGTTGAATATTCCACATTAACAGTGTGCTGACACTACATTATAAAATGATTATGATAGAGTCAATTAAATCGTATTATACTGACTCAATACATAATCCAGAACAGATAACAGTACAACAGGACAACAGATGAAACCACAATGGTTAGACTTTTTAAATAACGCCGGTGCCGAAATTGAGAACAACCGGGTTATCAGTTTTGGTAATCTTGAGCGTGAACAACGCATGCTGCATACGGGGCTCGTACTTTGTGATTTAAGTCACCACGGATTAATTTCAATTGACGGTGAGGATGCAACTGATTTTTTACAGGGCCAGCTCACCAACGATGTACGTGACGTTAGCCTAAGCCACAGCCAGCTCAGCGCTTACTGCACCCATAAAGGCCGGATGCTGGCGAATTTTCGTTTATTTAAACGTCAGGACAGCTACTATCTGCGTTTACCTAAGGATATGTTAGAGCCAATTTTAAAACGTATCAGTATGTTTATTTTAATGGCTAAAGTCAGTATGAAGGACGGCTCTGATACATTGGTTAAAATCGGTGTATCTGGCCCGACGGCAACTGAACAACTTGCAAATTTAGTCACTGATCTACCCCAACAAACTGATGATGCGACTCAGTCTAATGAACTGACACTGGTTAAGTGCGCCGGCTCACTACCGCGTTACGAAATTTATGGCGAACTTGATGCAGTTAAGGCACTTTGGGGACAACTCGATGTTAATGCAGCACCGGTAGGTGCCGGCGCATGGGAAACGCTAGACATACTAGCAGGCATTCCCACTATCACCCCCGAAACCACTGAAGCTTTCATACCGCAGATGACCAATATGCAGGTCATCAATGGTGTGAACTTTCAAAAGGGCTGCTATACCGGACAGGAAGTCGTAGCGCGTATGCAGTATCTCGGTAAAGTTAAACGGCGGATGTTCCGGGTGTTGGTAGAAACCAGTGATGAAGTTAAGTCCGGTGATAAATTATTCAGTAAAGATTCAAAATCCGGACAGGGAACGGGTCAGATTATCAATGCCCAACTGGATTACAACGGTGGCTATAACGCACTGGCGGTAATTGATATCGCGGATGCTGAAGCTGGCATGCTACAGTTGCATGATGAAAATGGCCCGTCAGTTACAGTACAACCTCTACCTTATGACATTGAATAGCCCGGTGAATTGATTAATGTAAATAAACAGCGGATATCAGCTGGTTTATGCGCATTCTCAATGAGATATAGCTCGGCAAGCGAATAAAGAAGACATCTGCAGTGGCCGTTTTTGGGAAGGTCGATTTAAATCACAAGCCCTGTTAGATGAGGAAACACGGGGTCAGGTTAAACCTACCCCTTTAACTTTTTAACTCCTTTAACTCCTTTAACTCCTTTAACTCCTTTAACTCCTTTAACTCCTTTAACTCCT
>CAZHEA010000102.1:0-5693 GCA_964531165.1 uncultured Thiotrichaceae bacterium | reverse complement strand
TTAATTAATTACCTTTAATTGATTAAAAATCTAAAAAACATTTAATAGATTTTTTTAAAAATGACAGTTTTTTGTTACAGAATGTTCCGGTGGACAGGCGGACGGGACACCCCGTTCTTTCGCGTTATTACTGTTTTTACCGCATGGCATAGCTTGTTTGATTTGATTTTATCGGTTCAACCTTCGAAGTGGGCTGGCGCTTTAGCTCGAGGTTTCTGGAGCCAGTGGGGTTAAGTTTGAAATTTATTTGTATACGACATGCATCTTGCTTAATACTTGCAAAAGGTCTAATGCTCAAGATAAAAGGGGTCGGTGACTGATAAAAGGGGTCGGGATAAAACGATAAAAGGGGTCGGTGACAAATGAGAATCATTTCAATCATTAACAACATCCTTAAATGGCCTGCCCCGTTGAGCATAACCCAATTTTCGACTAATCGCTTTTTCTACCTGTTCTTTAAATCGAGTATTACCTGTTGGCATTGAAAACAGCGCTGACTGTCTAATCAAATTGATATCATTTTGATCTAATTTATTTTCAAACAGCGAGCGATAAACCTGTGTGCGTACTTCAGGCTTACCCCCTAATGACTTATAAATATCATGATGACTAATTAATTTATTATATCCATTATTGCCATTACATTGATAGCTTGACCATCGATAGCTTGCTGGATGCTTGACCATATTCGCACGCACTGGGTTCAGTTCTATATATCGCATACACTTTAACAAATAATTATCTTGATCAACCAGGCTTGCCTTATGGCGACTTTCCCATAAAGTTCCTGTTCGACGATACTCTTTATTTATATACTGTACGTAGCGTCGGCCAATCGATTGCATTGTTAAACTAATCGAATCTTTTTTAACAGGTGTCAAAAGCATATGAACATGATTTGTCATCAATACATAGGCATGCACTAACACTCCATATTTCTGACTCGCATCGTATAAACATTCTAAATAATACTGGTAATCTTGATCTGAATAAAAACTGGCTTCTCTATTATTACCGCGCTGAATAACGTGGCACGCAATATCAGGTAGATACATCCTTGGCTTTCTTGGCATGACAACTCCTTGTCATTTTAGATATTTTAGTTGGACGCTTAATTTAATTAGCTAATAATACCTTGTCAACACCTTAATGCTAATGATTATCAGTTGTCACCGACCCCTTTAATTGCTCTTTAATATGATCTAAACAAGGTACATTAGCTTTTGCACATCTACCACGGGCAACAGAAATACCGGTGTCTAGACTTGCTTTACTTACAGATTTTTTATCATTCCAATCCTGGAATAACCACTTAAAGTTAGATGCTATTACTTGTTCTGTTGCACCATCGCCACTTGCAGACATTTTAATTTTACCTATAGCCATACGATCTAATAAAAATTGTCGATGATAAGTCGTTCCTGTTGGGTTAACAGTCCACTTTTTAAATCGGCCTTTTACATGAGCAATCCTTTTATTCCTAATGGTTTTAGATTGCAATGATTTTAGTTCAACCAAAATTTTATCTTTATCACTATTACCTGCACCTGCTAGAACAATATCAGCCCTACGCTTTATAGGTTTAGGAAAAAGATATTGAGCAGGTTTAGGCCCTACACCACGGGCTAAATTAATTTCAAGAATATCTTCAACTGCCAAGATTCTATTAGTTGATATTCCACCAAATTCAAAACTTGCGTGATAATACGCCATCATTAACAATTCATACACCGCACCATGTGTATCGCCAGTCAATTTACATTCAAGCTCTCCATCCTTAGCAACGCGAGGATCAGTAAACTTGCCTTGCAATAATATATTCCCCATGATTTTTGTTAGTTTGGAATAAAGTTCTGTTTCTGCATTTTTAGCAGCTAATTTTATACAACTACCATCAAGGCAAGCCTCATCACCTATTCTATCAACCAAATACATTATTGCCGCAAACAAAACAAACCTATCAGCACGTAAATTAGAATGGCCTTTCAAAACATTTTTAAAGTTTTTAATACCTCGCTTACCCGTTTTTAAGAACAACTTAGCCAGTCGTGAAGCTAAGGGTAAAAATGCATGTGCATCTTTTATAAAAAAGCCAGAGTTCATAACTATAGTTTGGAACTGGGGGTCTAGAATTAAAGGAATTAAAGGGGTCGGTGACAAACGAGAACGCTAATAATTCTCAATTGTCACCGACCCCTTTAATTAACCCCTTTAATTATAGCTTGCATGCTCTTTGACAGCGGCCTTTCATTTAATATCTTTCTAACTTTTTGTACGTAGATACTTTTAAAACATTCAGGGGCAGTATCAGTTTCATACGTTAAAATCACTTTAAGATAATCTTTAAATGCATCTATTAATTTATTTGGCCGCCTAGCTCTAGGGTGAGTTTCAAATAATTGAGTCAGATTATCATCTGATAGTGAACCATACCAATACTCCAAATAACAATCACATGCATATATTGTAAATTTATTTATAGTTTTCTTATTTTTATTATTTAGCCAATGATTCATTCCAATACATCCCTGAAATGTATATCTTATATCTAAAAACTTATTTATTTCATTTTCACCATCAAATTTTATATTCAATATTTTGGCATTAACCCCAAAAAGAAAGTACCATAAGTTAATTTCTTCACCCATAAAAAAACCACTTTTAAATCCATCTTTTTCACAAAAATAATCATTTTGACCAGTCTTATATAATTCAACTGATTCTTTATAGTGATCTCGTGCATAATTCCATTTCGTACCCATTTCCTGAATAGCTCGTTTAATCAAGTCCCAGTTATCATCACTTTTATTTGGATGAAACCAAACTAACAACAGCATGCAGACATTAATCTCATCTTCATATGGCGTTAACTGCCCTTTGAGGTAGTATTTTTTACATTTAGAAACAATATTTTTCTTTAAATCCGCTTTAAGGAGACGTTTTTCATACTGTGGCCATTGCTTAGCTCTTTCGGACATCCATCTTTTATCTTTTATTTTCCAAGCTTCTTTATCTGGAATAATTCCATCAAATAAATCCTGAGCTATTTTTTCGATTTCATCTGTCATATTATTAGTTTATTGCATTCTTTTTTACATTGTCGGTGGACATGCTGACGGGACACCATCATAAAGCAAACGAAATAATCTGTCGGTGGAAATTTAACTCTTCTTTGCTTCTTCCCACATTTCTTTTAATTTTTCAGGTATAGGTTTTTCATTTAGGATTTTACGAACTTTATTTACGTAGATGCTTTTATAATGATCAGGCTTGCTTTTATCATCGTATTTTGCAATTGCATTAAGTGAACGCTCTAAAGCTATGACAGACCCACGGCGCTGCAAGTCTCTTTCTACTTGAGTATTAGTCAATGAAGCATACCAATATTTAATTGCACGATCATATTGCCATGTTACATAACGATTTGAACAAGAATCTGCATTAGTTAACCATGTTCCCGTACTAAAACCACCATGATAAGCGCCACTATATGGTAAATCCTCGTAACCACAAAATTTAGTTTTTCGCTCATCATAATTGAATTTTACAAAGGGATTTTCAATATCATCATCAATGATAAAATTGAACATTCTTTCTTCCAAGCCCATCATAAAGCCATCAGGAAAACCTTCTTCTTCAATAAATAAATTTGGCCATCCTGCTTTACTCATAGCCTCTATAGAATCCTCATAATGTGCAATCGCATACTCTCCACCGATTAACCAGATAACATTCTTGATTAATTGCCAGTTCTTTTCTGATTGATCTGGATGCCACCAACACATATAGAGCAAACAAACAGAAACCAGTGTCTGGACATTAAACCTTGGCACCTTCCCTGTTAGAAAATACTTTTCATACGTTTTGATTTTATTTTTTGGGAGTTCAATGTGTTCTAATCGCTTTTTTATAGGTTCCCAATCTTTTTTTCGTTGCCTCACCCATACTTTGTCATCAAGTTTCCATGCCTGATAATTAATCGCTTTGCCTTTGAATAATTCGTGGCCTAATTCCTCTAATTCTGCCTGTTCAAGCATTAGAAATCTCCATTGGCCAGAATAATATCTTTCATTCTTGTTAATACGCCATTTGGTAAGAATGTGTCTTGCAGCATCCTTCTTGTATTTTGTAAATCAACAACCTGATTCACTGTTTTTTTACACTCTGTCTTAACACCTGATTTAGACAACCCAAAGGTAGCACTATAGATTTTTTCATCACCCTTAGCTGGCTCACATAACTTAGTCCTCGCCGTTTTTATTTCCGATTTCGTTGGGCCTCTTTCTTTTTTATCTTTTGTAACAAAGTACTGAAAACGCCAAGTCATTTTTGAATTATTAGCCATATCTTCTCGTCTAAGAATATGCATATTTGCTGTAAGGTCTCCAAAATATTCACGGTGAATTGGATTGCTTTTCTTACCAATTGTTGAAGTATAAAAGTCTTTAGGTTTTAATTGCGTTTTTTTCGACTTAACTTCCACCCAATGTTCATTACCAGTTTCACCCAGCACTATATCAACTCGCCGTGGGTATGGTTTCGGAGTATACAATTTATTACCTGTCGCTCCCTCAATTTCATAAAATATTTTTTTCGTACTCTCCACATCCAGAATTGTATTTCCTTGTAGTTGATAATACGCCAACATGACTAAATGAAATTGGCCTCCATGACGATTGTTTTTATCAAGCTCTCTTTCACCTCCCATTAGTGCATTACCAACCAAACTATAAATCTTCAAATGTTGATTATTGTCATTAATGATATTGCCATCCAGCATTTCTTTTTGCAGATAAACCATAGCGCCCATAATTAACTCAGGGCGCGTACGTTGATCTTTTCTTCCTTTGATAAAATGTCTTAAACGATTCGCACCTTGTGAAAATGCAAAAATGCAACCTTTAACAAAATCTTCGTAAGTCGTATATTTTCTAAACTGTTTAAAACTGGTTATTTTTAGTGCATCAACAACACCTTTGAAAATACTTGATAAATCTCTAGATTTTCTTAAGTACCTTGACGTGCCTGTTCCCGCAACATCAACCAACATCTCCACAATCTGCTTACCTGCAATCCGCCTCGGCGTAAACTTAGCCGCATAAGCCGGGCTACCCAATAAGTTCATTGGGCTAAACCCATCATCAACCACTGGTGCTGTTTGCGGGTAGGCTTCAAAATAAGCTACCGAGGGGGGTGCTCCATCATTATCCCAGCCATCAGCCGGTAAGTTAAAGTACTCAATCCACGCCCATAAATCATCTGCACTTTCTATGGCGTTCACCATTAAGTCAAATACCTGATCTGCTCCTGGCTCTGTTGCCATTTCGGCAATGATTAAAAAGAACGGTAAGAAGTTCAGTAGCTTTTCAGTGCGCCCTTTTAGTGCTTCGGAAGTTGCTCGGCCTAATGCGCCTGCTATGTGTTTAATAATCGGTTTATCACCATATTTAGTAATAAATCTCTTAACCGGCTTAAGTACCGGCTTTAACGGTTTAAATAAAGGAAAAACTGTTGCTACCCCTAATGCTGCAAAAGTTAATTCTCTGGCATTAAACCGGGGGGCATCAGTGGCCAGATAATAAAGCTGTTCTCCGAGTAATTAAAGGGGTCGGTGACAAATGAGAATCATTTCAATCATTAACAACATCCTTAAATGGCCTGCCCCGTTGAGCATAACCCAATTTTCGACTAAT
>CAZHEA010000101.1:0-10001 GCA_964531165.1 uncultured Thiotrichaceae bacterium | reverse complement strand
CATGCTTTGGAGATGTTTTCTAATTGACTATTCATGATTCTTTCCACTTCTCTTTGTCATATTCTTTATGTGTTAAAACATAGCGAATATATAAGCATTGAGTATTGTATTGTATAGCAGCAATTAACCTTATTTTATTACCGCCAATATTGAGCACGGTTAAGTTACCAACCTTTTCAGCACTTGGAGATATTTCCCTTAATTTCGAAAAACTAGTTATTTTGCTCTGTTTGACAATTCGATACCACGCATCCAGGGCGGTAGAGGTATTTGGGTGTTTTTCAGCAAAGTCGAGTAGTCGTTTTCGAGTAATAATGTGCATACAATGAACTGTATCTCGAATTGAGATATCGGGCAAGTGTGGGAGGCAAGGACGATTAGCAAGCCGGCTTATGCACACAGATCTGTGTGATATTAGATGAACTGGTTACCTGCCATTTAGCCAGGCCGGTGGTGCATTACTCT
The DNA here is from genome assembly GCA_964531165.1 of uncultured Thiotrichaceae bacterium. Classification (GTDB taxonomy): domain Bacteria; phylum Pseudomonadota; class Gammaproteobacteria; order SZUA-229; family SZUA-229; genus SZUA-229. Next base: position 9,536 of record CAZHEA010000101.1, on the reverse strand, counting down.
TCCATTTCATCAGTAAAGTATATGAACGCACCAGTGTCATCATTACTACTAACTTAAGTTTTTCTGAGTGGCCTACGTTTTTGGTGATGAAAAAATGACAACCGCATTACTCGATAGACTGACTCATCATTGCCATATTATTGAAACAGGCAATGACAGTTACCGATTTAAAGACTCAACTAAAAATAAGGCGAAAAAGATAAAAGAATAATCCATAATTGGCTTGAATAGGCGGGTCAGTTTTGCATGCAATTTAACATTGATCTACGCTATTTTCTTGAACTGGGCGAGTGTTCTTTGTTTAATTTTGGTGGATGAAGTACCGGGATGATAACTCACTTGAATAATGGATTTACTACCTGCTTTTAAAAAAGACTCGACTGCAATATTATGTGGCTGTTTTCCCCAATCCTCACCAATGACGAAGACATCAACATCTAATTCTTTACAGGCAGACGCGTATTCCAGTTCATAATAAGGCCGTACAATATCAACACAGCGCAATGCTCTTAGCATTTCCATTCTTTCTTCAAGTGGCACGACAGGAACATTTGGCTTATAGCTGGCTACCACTTCATCAGATGCCACTCCAACCGCAACCGTATTACCTAACAATTTGCAGTGCTGAAGTAAGGCAAGGTGACCCACATGTAATAAATCCCAGGTACCAACGGTATATACAAGCATTCTTTTATCTCTGTCTCAAATGAAGCGTGGTATTATAGCATGTTCGCTCCAACGCAACTGAATACTTGTTACAGGCATACGTCAGAATAATTACATTTATCAGTCAGGCACATTATATTCACCCCATTTGAAGGTAATTCAATGACAGACAATAGCTCAGAAGCTAAAAAGTTACAGCCTACTATTCTTTCCTACGCCAAAGATCTGCCTAATATTTGTTCGCTTTCAGGCCTGGCCTGCACCATCGTTGCTATTTATTGCAGCGTGACCGGCCTATATGCTGCGGCTATGATCGGTATGGTTTGGGCAGTTGCTTTTGATTGGGCTGATGGTCTTATTGCACGCAGAATGAAGGGACGTACTGGAAACGACAGTGTGTTTGGCGGTCAGCTTGATGTGTTGATTGATATTGTGAGCTATGGGGTAACCCCTGCCATTTTACTTTTAAGTTATGGGAATTTCGAACTCATTTATTTGCCCGGTGCATTTTTGATAGTAGCAGCGAGTGCATTGCGCCTGAGTTACTTTAGTACGTATGGGCTTTCGGGCGGAAAGAGTTACACAGGCCTGGCACTGGATAACAATAGTCTCATACTGGTTGCTATATTTTTATTAGAAAGTGTTTTTAACCAAAGTGTCTTTACGGTTATTTTATATGTAAGCTGTATCACACTCGCCGCCTTAAATATATCTCAGATAAAAACGCCTAAGCTATCAGGTAATCCAGTCAATGTTTTCATTCTTGCGGCTTACACACTTTCGATTACCGCTATTTATAGCTGGAAATTGTTATAAAGAATAATTGTTAGAGGGTATGGGAACCTCTGATCAAGTCTGATTATTTTAGCCAGCCTAATTCTAACCATACTTAATCAGAGGTTCCCTTGCACTGAACAGTGAAGTCCTTCTTTATTAAACTTAACCCCAATCAGTTATTACGAGCTTACCGATTGAGTTACCCTGTTCAATTATTGCATGTGCTTTGCGTAAATTTTCAGCGTTAATTGGCTGCAACAATGTATTTGCAGTAGTGGTCAGTACACCTTCATTAATTAGATCTGCCACCTTATTTAATAATTTTTGCTGTTCGATCATGTCAGCCGTTTTATACATAGCCCTGGTAAACATAAACTCCCACACGAAGCTTGCGCTTTTGCTTTTTAACAAAGAAAGATCGACGCTGGACGTATCAACAATTGAACATATTCGTCCTTGAGGTTTAATTGCCTTCGCCATTGCTGACCAGTGTTGATCGGTATTGTTAAGACAAAGAATATAATCCACAAGCGGCAGTTCAATTGCGGCCAGTTCATCATCTAAAGATTGATGATGATTAACCACATTATCCGCACCCCGATCTAAACACCATTGTTGTGATTCAGGTCGAGAAGCCGTAGCAATGACTTTTAATTTTGCCAATTTTTTAGCCAGCTGTATTGCGATTGAACCCACTCCACCCGCACCGCCTATTATCAGGATGGACTTGCCCGCATCATCACCTTGTGCAGAAATTTGTAAGCGTTCAAATAAGGCTTCCCATGCGGTAATACTGGTAAGGGGTAATGCCGCCGCTTCTGCAAATGAAAGTGAAGCGGGTTTTCTGCCCACAATACGCTCATCAACCAGCTGAAATTCACTATTAGAACCGGCACGTGTAATGTCACCCGCATAGTAAACCTGATCACCCACGGCAAAGTGCTCAACCTTTTGAGCAATCGCCACTACTTCACCCGCTGCATCCCAACCTAAAATACGCGGTGATGTTTCTACCTGATCCTTCGGGGCACGTATTTTAGTATCCACAGGATTAACCGATATTGCATGCACCTTCACCAGCAAGTCATGATCACTGGCTACAGGTTTTGCACATTCAAAATCTTGAAGACTGTCTTTATCTTCGATAGGTAAGTATTGGGTTAAACCAATTGCTTTCATGAGTTTATCCTGGTTAATTAATTGCACTTTTAAACAAATTTTTTCTAAAAAAATATTTACTGAATCACACTTTGTTAATTACAGCACCGTTAAGTTTATTACTTCGACTATCTGAAAACGATGCCCAGCATAATGACATCGGTCTCCTGATCGTATAAATTGTAAATGCGCTTAGCACTCACGGTTAGCCCGAAGTTATTGGTAAGATCCACCACTACACCGGCTTCAGGGTAATAAGTTGTGACGAGACCTTCATCATCCCAGTTGTAACCTAATGAAATGCCAACGCCTAAAAACACTGACACATTCCAGTTAAAAACGTAACCGCCACCAAAGTCCAGTGTTGCACCCTGACCATTGAGATTAGAATCCAGATAACTTAAATCAACATGAGCTTGCATGTTATCTTCGAAAATTAAACCACCAATGGTGGTGATGGTTAAATCATTTTTATCGGATGGTTTGCTTTGCTCAATTCGAAGATAGGATTTATCCGGTGCTGCCTGTGCATTGCCAACCAGGAGCTGGCAACTCACTAATAAACCATAAACGGAAATTTTAAAAACGCGCTGATGAATTAATTTAGTAATAAGTTTTAATCTGCTAAAAGTAGTGGGAAACATAATGGTTTTTTAACTCGATGACGAGCACACAGAGGCGCTAATGGAATTAATATTGGCGATTTAAAATAATACCGCAACGTTTACATTTAACTTTTTCAATTCCGCCTGATGCACCAAACTGAAAGGAATGATCAATGATACAAAAATCATGTATTCCTAATTTGCACAGAAGTTCTTCAAAATAGTTTAGTAATGATTTCATTCAATGGGCGTTTTAAGTCATTGTAAAACCGAGTGACTATCATATTTGTTAAATTGCGCCCAAAACTGACCCACTAATTGTACTATTTATTGATCCTGGTTAAGGTGATTTTAAATACTGAATTCAAGTAATTAGACTACTTACCCTGGATCAATAGTATTTACAATAATTAGCTATTTTTGGCTCAATTTTCACAACAATTTAACAGTATTGAGCTTCAAACGGAAATTAACACTTAGTATGATCCATAAATTACATTCAGAACTTAAAATTCCAACTGAAAGTTTAATACAAGATTATGAACTTAAACATGGGTAAGTCCTCTACCTTTTCTCATTTATCACACTGAACCCTTTTATTTTGCACAGGATTAATCGATATTGCATGCACCTTCACCAGCAAGTCATGATCACTGGCTACAGGTTTTACACATTTAAAATCTTGAAGACTGTCTTTATCTTCGATAGGTAAATATTGGGTTAACCCAATGGCTTTCATGAATGACTCCTAATTAACACGGTAATAGTTTAATTATAAAGCCATTGCCTGCAAGCATTGTCTATCTATTAATTGATGCTTAAACAACAGGTTATCAGTCACTGGCTTGCTGTGATTTTGAATGCCCAGTAATTCACAGATAACACCGCAAATATCAGTTTGTTTAGGTGCACAACTTTGCTGATGGGAGAAACGCTCGCCAATCACAAAAAAGGGAATGTCACGTTCTTTAGAGAGAGCTCCTCCATGACTTTTATCATCATTCATGCCGTGGTCAGCCGTAATCAGAATTTGATAGCCTTCATCGATCCACCTGGGCAGATATTTAGATAATTCACTGTCTGAATTACGTACCGTATTACGATAATGGGCACTATCAATGCCCGTTTTATGACCTGCGTTATCAATATTCATCGGGTGCACTAACAGAAAATCAGGGTTGTACCGAAGCCTTAAGGATTCTGCATCGAGGTATAAATAACTGTCCGCGTAGTGTTCCCCATGATAGAAGCAACCATACTGGATTAACTGCTCAGGATCTTGAGTATGACGATCACGCACTGCATTATAAGGGCTACAATTATATAGCTCACTATACCAATGGAACGCAGCAGCAGCGGTAGTCAACCCCGCACGACGAGCCAAACTGAAGACACTTTTTTGATTGGAATTACGTGCCACCTGATTATTTACAATACCGCTCAGAGCCGGGGTAACACCAGTGAGTATTGTTTCATATAGTGGACGAGACATAGACGGTAATTCGCACTGCATCTTATAAACTGTGGCTATTTCCTGCTCTTTAAGAGCATGAAGGAAACCCATGCACTGTTCGGCAACTTCATAAGCCAGACCATCCAGCACTACCAGGATTGTTTTGTTAACCATAATACTTCTACAATAATTATTAATATCAAAATTTTGATTACTTTAATTAATTAATAAGTATGAATTGCGACAGATTTATGACGTTTTTGTGACATGACCAATATCAAGAAATCAAGGGGTCAGACTCGTTGATTTTTGATATTCTTCTGACTTTCTATCACCACCCTGGCCTTTTGATGTCACAGGCCGAGTCAGTTTTTTAGCAACTCTTTTTTTGAATCGCTCACTACCTAAGACCCAGGCCTTATTTGTGGCTTCTCGTATAGCTTCCAATGTCTCTTCAGATAATCGCCTCTGGAACAATTTTCGATAAGCAGACAGACGCTCTACTTCTGTTCGGCCTAACTGCTTAAATACCTTGTGCGGGGTCAATATCTCATTATATTCCCCGTATGCATTGTATGAATAACTGGACCAAGGGTAATCAGATGGGTGTTTAACCATCTTTGTTGCTCTCACGGGATTGAGTTCTATATAACGCATACAGGTTAATAAATAGCTTTCTGTATCAATCAATGTGGCTTTGTATCGCCCTTCCCATAATGTCCCGGTACGCTGATTGCAATGATTGAAATATTGCACATAGTAGCGACCTATCATCTGCATCAATTTTCCAATACCATCTTCTGTATGTGGCGTAATGAGCATATGTACATGGTTTGTCATTAAAACATAAGCATGTATATCGCATTTATGTTTCCTCGCCGCCTCGCTCAATTTTTCAAGGTAAAACTGATAATCTGCTTTCTTTTTAAAAATATTCTGGCGATTGTTACCGCGCTGAATGATATGTTGTGGTTGTCCTGGCAGTACAAAACGAGGTAGGCGTGGCATATTTGTGCTTTTATTTGGTAGATAGAATTTTAAACTAACACAGAAATATTAAACCATCAACGAGTCTGACCCCTTGATATATTGATCTTGACCTTGATCTATCTTGATCTTCTTCAAATCAAATATAAAAATCTATTCCAGAAGAAATTTGATCGTTTATACTGCCTGTTCCCTAAATTATTAAAATAATTAGAATATGAAATCAGTTAAATCCCTGCTTCATCCTGCCAGCATATCTTTGTCCTTAATTATCGGTTTATTCACCACTACAGAAATCGCCAGTGCCGAAGAACTTACTGTTGCCTATTTTCAGGAATGGCCAACCCCGAATCAGTTTGCCCAAATTAAGAAAATTTATGATGAGGAACTGGGTGTAAACGTCAGGTGGGTTGCTTTTGATGCGGGCACTGCTATGTCTACGGCCATGGCATCGGGTGATGTACAGATATCCTTTTCTCAGGGGATTCCACCTTTTGTTGTAGCAAGTTCAGCGGGACAGGATATTCAAATTGTCGATATTGCCGTGTCTTACTCAGAAAATGATAACTGCGTGGTACGCTCAAGCTTGGAGATAAACGCAGGCAATGTAAAAGAACTGGAAGGCAAACAGGTCGGCGTACCTCTTGGCACTGCCGCTCATTATGGCTTTTTAAAGCAGATGCAACATTTTGGTGTGGATACTTCAAGCATGAAAATTGTTGATATGGCACCGGCTGATGGTGCTGCCGCATTTGCAACAGGTAATCTTGATATGGTGTGTGGCTGGGGTGGCGCTTTGCGTCGTATGAAAGAGCATGGCAATGTATTAATGAATGGTGCCGAAAAAGAAGCACTGGGCATACAGGTATTTGATGCTACAACGGTGGCGACTCAATGGGCACAGGAGAATGCTGAACTTCTGGAAAAATTTCTTAAAGTAACCGCACAGATGAATGCAAAATATGCCGATAAGGGAGCTGATAAAATGCTACCTGTAATCGCTAAAGCGGCGGGTATGGATATAAAAGAAACTAAAGACACCATCAAAGGTTTTTCATTTCCAGACATAAAAAAACAGCTGAGTCATAAATGGCTGGGCGGTGGCACACAAAAATTTCTTAAAGAAGTTGCAGATTTTTTTGTGACTCAGGGTATTATTCCCAAAGCACGTAAAAACTATAACGATGCGGTTGATTCAAGTTATCTTGAAGCAGCTGCAAAATTATAAATTCCATGCAAAAAAATTAATAACGAAAAGCCAGCTTGAATAAATCCACACAATCCAGTTTACAGATTAACAATATTTCAATGTCATTCAGCTTGCCGGATGGAAGCTGTGTGGAAGCATTAAAAAATATATCTATCGATTTACATAAAGGTGAGCTACTTTCTATTTTAGGGCCATCGGGTTGTGGCAAAACAACACTATTAAATATTATTGCAGGTTTTCTATTACCCTCTTCTGGGCAGACTATTTTAAATGGCAAATCCATCACCGGGCCAGATGCAGAACGTGGCATGGTATTTCAACAAGGTGCTCTGTTTGAATGGATGAGTGTTCGTAAAAACATTGCCTTTGGCCCAGCCATGAAAGGTGTTTCATCTACACAAATTAATCAACAGGTTGACGAACTGCTGGAAACAGTCGGCCTGCATGGTTTTGGTGATAAAGCTGTTTACGAACTCTCTGGTGGCATGCAACAACGGGTCGCACTTGCCCGTTGCCTGGCCAATGACCCAGATGTTATTTTAATGGATGAACCTCTGGGCGCACTGGATGCATTAACCCGGGAAAAAATGCAGGCCTTAATACTTAAGCTCTGGAAGGAAACTGGCAAAACAATTATTTTAATCACCCATTCCGTTGAAGAAGCTCTGTTATTAGGTGAACGGCTTCTAGTTATGGCTCCCAGACCCGGTAGAATTCACAAAGAATACCAGTTAGGTTTTACTGCACAGGCGGTTAAAACGGATATACGTGAGGTTAAAAAAACACAGGAGTATCGTAACAAGCGAGAAGAAATTCTTTCTATGATCTGGGAAATGGAAGAAGAGATTATGGGTCTCCCTATAAACGGTAAACTATAGCTATGTGGATACTGATTATTTACATTATTATTTTTATTGCGGCTTACCTTGCATATTATTGGGGCTATCATTTTCTAACCAGAAAACACCATGCAAAAAACAGTTTCAACGGAAGAAAAACCGTTACTTTTGGTGATGAAAGTGCAGTTACACCTAATCGTAGTGCCTCCATTATTTCTATCATCACGTTATTTTTTATCTGGGCAGCATTTACTGGTTCAACACTTTCACCCATCCACGTTCCCGGCCCATTTTTAGGGGATACTTTTTTTGACTATACCGCCCGCAATGCACAAGATCAGTTCGATAGTGCCCGGGTTTATATTCATGTAAAACCTATTGATGAAGACAAGAAAATATCATCAGTTCCTTTAAACGTTGAAAAAAATCAATCTGGTTTTGCCAAAGACGATGCTGTTATTGTAAATGCCTGGCGCAGCAAACTTATACGTGTACAAAGAAATGATAATGGCGGTAGAGAAAAGAATTATCAGATTACCGCCATAAATGGCCAGCCAGTTACGCCCCAGAAAACCATTAAAGTAGATAATGGCCAGGTTACGATGACAGCAAAAGGCAGCCTTTCTTTTACACCGGATAAAGGCTGGCAGATGGAAGCTATCTGGCTGCCGCCACCAGAAGCAGTTATCTCACGGTTTATAGAAATTTCCCGTGATGGTTACCAGAATGTATCCCTGCTTGAAAACATCGGCTGGTCGCTACTTAGAGTAATTGCTGGCTTTTTGCTAGGCTGCCTTGTGGGTATTCCACTGGGTTATGCAATGGGTTTAAATAGCTGGGTGCGCGGCTGGTTTGATCCCATGGTTGAGTTTATGCGCCCTATTCCACCACTGGCATTAATTCCGCTAATTATTATCTGGTTTGGCATCTGGGAAACAGGAAAAATCAGTCTGCTATTTCTTGCCGCTTTATGGATCATGACCATCGCCGCACGCGCGGGTGTATCGGGCATCAATATTTCAAAAATTCATGCCGCCTATTCCCTGGGGGCATCTAAAATGCAGATATTAATTCACATTATTATTCCCAACTCACTGCCAGATATATTTACCGGAGCCAGGGTAGCCATGGGCGTATGCTGGGGAACAGTTGTAGCAGCTGAACTGGTTGCAGCCGAAAAAGGCGCGGGAAAAATGATTATAGCCGCATCAAAATTTCAGCAAACCGATGTTGTGATTATGGGCATTATTTTAATTGGCATTATTGGTTACAGTATAGATGTGCTCATGCGTAAAGCTGAGAATTATCTTATACCATGGAAGGGTAAAGCTTAGGCATATATCAATTCGCAATCAAGCACCTGGCAATAGAGCAATCAACAAGAAATCAAGGGAGCAGAACCTTCAGCGAGTCTGACCCCTTGATCTGTGACCCCTTGATCTGCTAGATCTGCTATATACCCTAAACCAGAATGTAGCCGCTTGTAATTATAAAAACTAATGTAATACATTATGTGTGCAATTGCTTCCGTTAAATGTTTAAATTTCATAAAGTAAACCATTTCAGTTTTAAGTGAATGGTAAAATGACTCCATAAATGCATTATCCCAGCAATGGTTTTACCCCGATTATCCGGACACTCAGCTAAGAGTAATTTGTTGAATATTATCACTGTTTAAAAAACGTTTCTTATGTTGATTATAAAACTGTTCAATGTAATCAAATATATCTGCTCTGGCTTCTGATCGAGTTAAATATTTTCTACGATTAACACGTTTACGCTTTAAAACACCAAAAAACTTTCAGCCGCTACATTATCATAACAACTTCTTACCGCACTCA
>CAZHEA010000100.1:0-10121 GCA_964531165.1 uncultured Thiotrichaceae bacterium | reverse complement strand
TTACCGCGGCCGTGGCGTCCATATATTCCATATTGATAGCGCACAGGGTGTTATCCGGCATTGACATGTTTTCAGTGGCCTGATCCCATGCTGACTGTACATCACTGACGTTATCTAACGTCAACTCTGCTTTGCCCACCTGCTCGCGCAACCGCGCAAAAAATTTAACTGTAATGCTCATCGTAAAACCTTAACCCTTTTGATACTCTACGTTTCCTATTATTGTAATCGAAACGGGCACCAGGCATGACTGATAAATTAACTCATTTTAACGCATCCGGCGAAGCTCATATGGTTGATGTTAGCCAGAAAGATATTACTAAACGTCAGGCGATCGCCGAAGGTGATATTTTTATGCTGCCGGAAACGCTGCAACATATTCAACAGGGAGATCATAAAAAAGGCGACGTACTGGGCATTGCGCGGGTCGCCGGCATTATGGCAGCCAAGAAAACATCCGATTTAATTCCCCTGTGTCACCCGTTGGCACTGACTCACGTGGATATTGAGTTAAGTTGTGATGAAGTTCTGTTCGGTGTGCACTGTCAGGTAACGGTGGAGTGTAAAGGTAATACCGGTGTAGAAATGGAAGCGCTAACGGCGGTGCAGGTGAGTTTGTTAACGATTTATGATATGTGTAAAGCTGTGGATCGGGGAATGCATATGGAAAATATTGGCCTGCTGAAAAAGTCAGGGGGTAAGTCGGGGAACTGGTCTAAGCGGGATTGATTTAAGACGTCAATTAAAATAGATTGACTGACGCCTTAAACCGAATATTAATCAGGGGCGTCAGCGTTTTTTCAGGCTGGTGTTTTACGTCTGGCGAATCCGAATAAACCCATCAGACCAAAGCCAAATAACCAGACTGCAGCCGGTAACGGAACAGCAGAAACCGTACCATCAATTTTAAATGCAAAATCACTGCCCGGGTCGCTTAGCCATTCACCATTTGAAAGGTTAAAAAAGGCGTAATCGCCTACCGCGTTGAGCGCGCCATATTCCCCCGTCGGTAAATAGCCATCGTATAGGCTTCCAACCGGTAAACCAATGCTTAACCAGTAAGTGCCGCTAGTTAAATTGATATCCAGATTAGATAGCCCCTGCCACTGATTATTAAAGTTATCTTCAAATGCTTTATTTATCACCGTAGTATTCTGGGTGAATATTTCATTGGTGCTGTCGGGGAGGCTGAAGTTGTCTGCATAAATAGACATTGTAAAGCTGGTATTGGTGTTACGAGAGTTGTTCAGCCAGACCTGCATATCAGTAATTGTGGTATTCGATGTTAAGGTAAAGCTGGCAGCCCACATGCCTTCAGCGTTGAAGCTGTTGTTCAGAGAGGCACCCTGACATGCGGTATTGTTACAGCCAATAAGTCCGGTATCGACAATGCTGGCGGCATAGGTATTGCCTGTAAAGGCTAAAAACAGAGCGGCAATTTTTAAAGCACGTAATTTCATTTGATATTTCCTTTTATACATTGGTGATCATTTCGTTGAATCTAAATCAGTGAAATTAATATACATGAATTTATAAATGATTGTTTTAAAAATAATTAATAGCGTTATTAATTTGAAAAATGTTAGGAGCCCGGTTCTATCTGCCGCTTACAGGCGCTTAAAAGCAGTTGACTGGCTTCGCTGCTACACTCCTGATACGTTCATAATATTCTGGAATCTAAATGTCACAGGACTACGACCTCATCGTTATCGGCTCCGGCCCCGCCGGCCAGAAAGCCGCGGTGCAGGCAGCAAAAATTAATAAGCGAGTGGCGATTATTGAACGTGGTCGGGAAATTGGTGGTGTCGCCGTACACACCGGTACTATTCCCAGTAAAACCCTGCGTGAAGCGGCGATATATTTATCCGGCTATGACCAACGGGGTCTGTACGGTAAAAGTTATCGACTAAAAGATAATTTAAGCATGGAGGATTTACTGCAACGGGTGGCGATTACCATTAACCAGGAAACCGAAGTGATGTCGCACCAGTTGCGGCGCAATAATGTGGAGTTGATTCAGGGTACCGCATCGTTTCTTGATCCGCACCGTATTCAAATTGAAAGTCGTCACGGTAAAATTTCCGAAGTACGGGCCGATCACGTGTTACTCGCCACCGGTACAAAACCCCACCGTCCCGAGCATATCCCCTTCGATGGTGAAACCATTATCGACAGTGATGATATTTTGTATTTAACCAGGTTGCCCCGCAGTATGGCGGTGATTGGTGCCGGCGTTATCGGCGTTGAGTATGCTTCTATTTTCAGCGCGCTGGATATAAAGATTACACTGGTGGATGGCCGCGATTCGATGATGGGTTTTATGGATGCTGAAATTATTGCGGAGCTAACCCATTTAATGCGCGACCGGGGAACGGTGGTGCGCCTGGGTGAAAATGTTTGCGGTGTCGAAAAAAATGCCGATGATCAGGCGGTGATTACATTAGAAAGCGGCAAAAAGTTTGCGGCAGATTTAGTCATGTTTGCCGCTGGGCGCACGGGCTGTGTGAATTCATTAAATCTGGAGGCGGCGGGTTTATCCGCAGACAGCCGTGGCCAGATGTCGGTGAATGAGTTTTTTCAAACTGAGGTTCCGCACATTTATGCAGCGGGTGATTTAATTGGTTTTCCAAGCCTGGCATCGACCTCAATGGAGCAGGGGCGTTTAGCCTCCCGACATGCGTTCGGTATGTCGCTGCACTCTCACCCGGAGTTATTTCCGTTTGGTGTGTACGCGGTACCGGAAATGAGCATGGTGGGCAAAACCGAAGAGGAGCTCACCAAAGAAAAAATCCCCTATGAAGTTGGTATTGCGCGGTTAAAAGAAACCGCTCGCGGGCATATTATGGGTTTACAGGAAGGCATGCTGAAACTCATATTTAATATCGAAACCAAAAAATTACTAGGTGTGCATGTGCTGGGTGAGGAAGCCACGGAACTGGTGCACATCGGGCAGGCAGTGCTGGCGCTGGACGGGGATTTAGATTTTTTTATTGAGAATGTGTTTAATTATCCCACTCTGGCAGAAGCCTATAAAATTGCCGCGCTGGATGCGTGTAACCGGATGGTGACCTGAATATCCCCCCTTTTAAATGTTTAAGGGGTCGGAGTCATACCTGATCGTTTCGGGCAGGAAACAGCATTTATTTCGGGCATGACTCCGACCCCTGAAATACGACCTCTGAGATAAGATGCTGGATAATACGCCGAGTTAATTCACGAAAATATTTACCCCTGCTTCAACAACTGCCGCAAATCAATCACCGCTGCATTGGCCCGGGAAATATAATTTGCCATCACCAGAGAGTGGTTAGCAAACATACCAAAGCCGCCGCCATTTAAAACTATCGGGCTCCACAGCGTATCCTGAGTGGATTCCAGTTCACGAATAATCTGTTGCAAACTCACCAGCGCATTTTTTTTGCGTAGCACATCCTGAAAATCAGATTCCGCTGCTTTTAATAAATGAATCAACGCCCAGGCACTACCTCTTGATTCATAAAACACATCGTCTATTTCCAGCCATGGGGTTTTTACTTCAACCATATTGCCGGCGGGTGTTGATTGATGTGCCGCTGAGTCCCCGGCCAGATCCGTATTCATACGGGTCTGGCCGACGCTGGCACTTAAGCGCTGCGATAAACTGCCGAGGCGCTTGGAGGTCAGGCCGAGCCATTCTTCCAGATTATCTGCGCGGGCATAGAACTGAGCATTTTTCTGCTCTTTATCTGTCAGCCGGCCGAGGTAGCGGTAGAGTGCATTGATCGCCTTGCGATATTCCGATTCTGCTGCAGGCAGCATCCACGACTCTGAATCGATACGAAATTTATTATCCGCTTCAATAATGTCTTTATCTTCAACCGACTGTGACTGGGAGCGGGTGATGTCATTGCGCAGTGCAAGGGTTAAATCTCGAATCTGCGTAAGCACACCGAATTCCCAGTTGGGGATGTTGTCCATAAATACACCCGGAGGCAGTTTGTCGTTGCTGAGATAGCCGCCACGCTTGTCGAGCAGGCTTTCTGCAATAGTAATTAACGCCGTGGTGGTGACATAGCCGGTCGCCAGCTCTTCGCCGCGTTCGGCGGAGAGTTCTACCGCGCGTTGTACCGGATTAAAACTGGCAGGTTCAGAGTCCCATAAAAAGCCCAGAACCAGGGTGATGATAATCAGTAAAATCAGGGAAGTAGGAATAGCGCGGGCTAACCAGCCGGTTGTTTCATCCTGACTGGCTTTATCACCGCCCAGTAATTTGCGGGAAGAGTCATAAGCATCAAAAAATAAATCGAGTATTTTCATATGGGGCCCTGTGAACTAATGCGGGTGAATAATTCTTTGGATTAAGCTAACATCATTGTCAATTTAAACATTGTAACTGTTCGGAGAACAGAATGAAATTCTTTAAAATCGGCATCATTATTCTCGGTGCATTTTTGTTATTGCTGGTCATTGGCGGTGGCATATTTATGGCTACATTTGATGCCAATCAATATCGCACGTTGATTAGCGAACAGGTCAAACAGCAAACCGGTCGCGATTTTACGCTGGGTGATATTAAGCCATCGATATTTCCCTGGCTGGGCATTGAATTACAACAAGTGAGCCTGAGTAATGCAGATGGCTTTAAAGCGCAAAAGATGATGTCAATGCAGCGCCTGGATGTGCGGGTCGAGCTTATACCTTTGCTGCAGCAAAAAATTCACATTGATACGTTAAGTGTTCACGGACTAGAGCTGTATCTGGAAAAAAACAAGCAGGGTAGAAGCAACTGGGATGACATACTCGAAAAACAGGCTGCATCACCAGCCGCTACGACACAAAATGCGCCGGTGGATAATAACGTCAGGCAATCGTCCGCCGATGATTTACTGGCGAATATTGTCATCAATGGTGTGGAGCTGAAAGCCGCAAAAATCAGCTGGAATGATGCGTCTACCGGACAGCAACTGACACTGAAAAACATAAACTTAATCACCGGTGCTCTACGCGCGGGTGAAGCGTTGCCGCTGACTTTTTCCAGCGTAGTGCAAATACAGGAGCCGGCGGCACGGATTGCCGCACAACTAAAGACCCGGCTGGAATTTAATGTAGATAGCCGTCAAGTTAAACTCGCTGATTTAATGCTGACACTGGATGCAAAGTTTGATGAGTCACAGATAGAGCTGCAGTTTAATTCTGAGCTGGAGATGAATTTAAAAGACCAGAAATTTGATTTGCGTGATTATGCAATAAAAGTAAATGCGCAGGGTAAAGCTATTCCAGGCGAGCATCAGGAGGTTTTTATTGATGGCAGTATTACTGTCGATCTGAACAAACAAATCGCCATGATTAAGCCGTTGAGTCTGCAAACCAGCGAGATGGAAATCAATATCGAAATGGGGATTAAAAATTTACTGGATAAACCGTCTGCCGGCGGAACGTTTGCAGTGAGCAGATTCAGCCCGAGAGCGCTGGCTGAATCACTGGCCATTGTGCTCCCTGA
Source organism: uncultured Thiotrichaceae bacterium (assembly GCA_964531165.1). Classification (GTDB taxonomy): domain Bacteria; phylum Pseudomonadota; class Gammaproteobacteria; order SZUA-229; family SZUA-229; genus SZUA-229. The sequence goes on along the minus strand of CAZHEA010000100.1, from coordinate 4,642 downwards.
AACGCGAAGTAAAGATGTGTTGAATGAGGCATCGATGGGGTTTTATTTTGTTGTAGATGAAAAGAATTTGGAGGTGTCGCAATTTAAATTCAAGCTGGATAAATCGACTTTTCTGACGCAGCTAAAAATAGAAAATTTAGCAGAACCAAAAGTTATTTACTCAATCAAGCTGGATCAGATTGTAGTGGATGACTACCTGCCACCGGTAGTGCAGCCTGTAAATTCCTCTGTGCAGAAACCCGTTGTAGAGAAAAGCATGGTATCGACAAAAACAGATACACCGATTGATTTGCCGGTAGAGCTGTTGCGTTCGTTAAATATTGACGGAGTTTTTCAGGCTGCGACACTGATTGTGTCTGAACAGTTTGTTTCTGATCTGAAAATAAAAACCACCGCAAAGTCCGGCGTCATTAAATTGTCTGAATTGAGTGCCAATGTGCTTAAAGGCAGGGTGGTCTCATCGGCGCAATTAGATGTGCGTAAAACCATACCGCAATATCAGTTTCAGCTGCAGGGTAAAAAGCTAAAAGCCGAATCGATTGTTAATCCAATATTGCAGGATATGCTAGGTGAGAAAAGTGTCTCGATGAGCGGTGAAACAAATCTGAATGCAAATATAAAAACGCGTGGCGAATCGGTTGATAAATTGATTGCTGCGAGCAATGGTACGTTTAGTTTAAATATGGGCAAGGCTGCATTGCATGGTGTGGATGCAGAATATTTTGTACGCAAAGGTGTGATCAGTTATCTGGAGGAAAAGAAACAACCGGTGCCGCAGGTCTGGCGGGGTGAATATAAACCCAAAGACACTACAGCACTTAAAGTGGCGAGGGCGTCGGCAACGATTCGTAATGGGGTGATTGAAAATAAAGACCTATTGCTGGAAGCTTCGCGATTTAAAATCACCGGAGCAGGTAACATAAATCTACCACAGGAAAATTTTGATTATCGTGTGGTAGTGGATGTGCAACCGAGCAAAACCAAAACTGCCGGTGAAAAATTACTGGATGTGCCGATGCCGGTATTTGTAAGGGGTAGTTTTGCGCAACCGGCGATTAGTATTGATTCGAAGGTCTGGTTAAAAAATGTAGGTAAAGAGCTGAAAGCCGAAGTGAAAGCGGAAATAAAACAGAAATTAAAAAAAGAGAAAAAGAAAAAAATCGATAAATTAAAAAATAAATATAAGGATAAATTTAAAGGCTTGTTTAAATAAAAAGTCGTTTCTGAAAGTTTGTGTCGGGGATTCAGTGGCTTTGGGTGTAGTAGGGCGCTGGATTTCGATTAAGCTTTCGGGAATGACTCAGTAAATAATAACGGGATGAAATAAAGTACAAAAGTATAAATATGACAATCAACGTATCAAAAAAATTATTAAACTGGTATCACCAACACGGCCGCAAAGGTTTGCCCTGGCAACAAAACCGCAATGCCTACAGGGTGTGGATTTCTGAAATCATGCTGCAACAAACCCAGGTGATAACCGTGATTCCGTATTACGAAAAATTTATGCAGCGTTTTACCGATGTGATGGCGCTGGCCAATGCGCCTGAGGATGATGTGTTGCATCACTGGTCCGGTTTAGGTTATTACGCCCGTGCCCGCAATTTACATAAAGCGGCGCAGCAGGTGAGGGATGAACACGACGGCGAGTTTCCATTACAGTTTGATGATGTGCTGGCTCTACCGGGTATCGGTCGTTCCACTGCGGGTGCCATTCTGGCGCAGGCAGAAGGGCAGTGTCATGCGATTTTAGATGGCAATGTGAAGCGGGTGCTGGCACGTTTTCACGGGGTGCATGGCTGGAGCGGACAGAAAAAAACTCAGGATCAGCTGTGGGTGTTCGCTGAGCGGCATACCCCGAAAACACAGCTGGCGGATTACACCCAGGCGATTATGGATTTAGGCGCAACCCTGTGCAAACGTGGCAGGCCTGATTGTGAGCGGTGCCCGTTGAAATCTGACTGTGTGGCACTGGCGACTGAGCAGGTAAGCTTATTGCCAACGCCCAAACCAAAGAAAACCCTGCCGGTAAAAACCGTGCGCATGCTGTTATTACAAAATGATCAGCAGCAAACCTTATTGGAAAAACGTCCGCCGACAGGTATCTGGGGCGGACTGTGGAGTCTGCCTGAAATGCCACTGATCGAATCGGTCGGTGACTGGTGTAAAAGTCATTATCAGCTAGGCATTGATGCCAGTGAAGAGTGGCCTGTAGTGCGTCATACTTTCAGCCATTATCATCTGGATATCACCCCCTGCGTGGCACAGGTGAATAACCCTGATCAAAGTGTGATGGAAGCGCAATGCATTGTCTGGTATAAAGCCTCCCAGAATAACAGTGAACGTGAGCAGCCGGCGTTGGGTTTGGCGGCTCCGGTTAGTCATTTATTAAATCGTATCGTTAACGAGTAACAAGCAGAGGAATAATCATGAGTCGTATGGTGAAGTGCATTAAATTGGGTCGTGAATTAGAAGGTCTGGACCGTCCTACCTATCCGGGTGACCTGGGCGCCAGAATTTATAAAGATGTCTCTAAAGAAGCATGGGCTGCGTGGTTGCAGCATCAAACGATGTTGATTAATGAATATCGTCTGACCCCGATCGAGCCGAAAGCTCGCAAGTTTCTGGAAGATGAAATGGAGAAGTTTTTCTTCAATAGTGGCGAAGTCACTGCGCCAGAGGGCTTTGTTCCACCTCCAAAATAACATAGAAGGTGGCCAGGCACTGTAGGTGCGAATGCATTCGCACGGCCTGCGCATAGTAGAATCGTTCGAATGAATTCGAACCTGCAGCCGTCAAATAACAGGTTAGGGGGAGGATCGGGTAATACAGGTGATTTGTTTGTGATTTTACTTGACTCAGCCCGCCTGAGCTTGTCTAATACGCCCTCTTTGCAAATCAGTGTCTTCTGATTGGCAAGCTAAAAGTAAATATGGCCGAATAGCTCAGTCGGTAGAGCAGCGGATTGAAAATCCGCGTGTCCCTGGTTCAATTCCAGGTTCGGCCACCACTTTTTTATATCCTTTTTTGTCTTCTAATAATCTATCACTCTTTCAACTCTCGAAAATATTCGGGTTAGTAACAAAAAACAAATATAATGCCCTGACCAGAACTGGCAGAGGGTGGAGTGAAAAAATCAGATGAAATATATTGATGTATTTAATGGTGATGCGGACGGTATTTGTGCTCTGCATCAACTGCGCCTTGCACAGCCGCTGGACAGTGAGCTAGTTACCGGGGTGAAGCGTGATATCAGTTTATTGAAGCGTGTTCAGGCGGGTGAGGGTGATCAGGTTATTGTACTGGATATTTCTCTGGATAAGAATCGAGATGATTTGATTCGTCTGCTAAATTGTGGTGCGAATATACAATATTTTGATCATCATTTTTCAGGTGATATTCCAGATAACTCAAAGCTTGATGCGCATATTAATACGGATGCAAATGTATGCAGCAGTTTGCTGGTCAATAATTATCTTGAAAATAAATATTTACCCTGGGCAGTAACAGCGGCCTATGGTGATAATTTGTTTGATGCAGCTATTGATGCCGCAAAACCGTTAAATCTCTCAGATAAAGAACTTGAGCAATTAAAATTGTTAGGCACTTGTTTAAATTACAATGGTTATGGTTCCTGTTTAGAGGATTTGATTTTCAGCCCTGAAGAACTTTATAAAATAATCAGTCGTTATGAAGATCCTTTTGATTTTATTGAAAATGAAGCCGCTTATAAAAAATTATTGGAAGGTTATAAAAATGATTTTAATCAGGCAGAAAAATTAAGCGCTGCATATAGTGATACGCATCATGCGCTATTTGTTTTGCCGGAAGAAAAGTGGGCCAGAAGAGTAAGTGGTGTTTATGCTAATGATCTGGCGCAACAAAATCCACATCGTGCTCATGCTATGTTAACAGAGAAAAAAGAGGGTGGTTATCTGGTGAGCGTGCGTGCGCCCTTAAATAATAAAGCAGGTGCGGATGATCTTTGTCGACAGTTTGAAACGGGGGGTGGACGTAAAGCCGCGGCGGGCATTAATCATTTGCCTGATGATCAGTATGATAATTTTATTAATGCGTTTAGAGAATCTTTTTTATAGGTCTTACAAAAAACTTGACCAGTCACATGAGTTATCCCCAAAAACAAAAAACTCAGGATTAAGCAAACTATCTTTTGTATTGTATCTCATGGGCTGCATATTGGTATCAGTAATATAGCCACCCGCTTCTTCCACAATGCATTGTGCAGCAGCGGTATCCCACTCTGATGTAAGCCCGAGTCTTGGATAAAGATCGGCTCTGCCTTCAGCAATTATGCAGGATTTTAATGAGCTGCCCATGCTAATCAGTTCAATGTCGCCCAGCTTGTTTAAATAGTCTTTTAATTTATCAGATGCATGAGATCGGCTGCCGGCTATGACCGGTTTTTGTGTATCTAATTTTCTGACATTAATCTTTTTATGTGCCTGCCCGGGTTCTGTTTTATATGCGCCACCATCTCGCCAGGCAAAATAGTTATCTTTTGTAACAGGTACATAAATTACCCCCAGAATACTTTGGTGGTTTTCAATCAGTGCAATATTTACGGTGAATTCACCGTTACGTTTTATAAATTCACGTGTGCCGTCTAATGGATCAACCAGCC
>CAZHEA010000099.1:0-10419 GCA_964531165.1 uncultured Thiotrichaceae bacterium | reverse complement strand
TTACGTTCCAGACCTTCGCCTGATTCAACAGAAACTTGCATAGTAACCTCGGTTGTACCTGATCTGCTGCATATTCCAGCTAATCACAGGATATAAAAGTAAATGTGTGACTTGAATAACCGGCAAGCCTTAATAAATAAAGCCCTTAAAATACACCGATTACTCTAAAAATTAAGGGAAGCGATTTAACACCGCTTCCCTCAAACAAAGATGGTGCGAGCGGAGAGACTCGAACTCTCACGTCTTTCAACACCAGAACCTAAATCTGGCGCGTATACCAATTTCGCCACGCTCGCGTAAGGCGCCGTATTATATAACAAAATATTATATTGTGAAGTTATTTATCCGGATTCTTTTTCGGGATGGTCTTTTTTGGCCTGTGCGGGCTTATTTGAATAGTGTCGTCGCATAAATAATTTTAACCCGCCCACCGCCTGTTGCTGCACTTTGCGCTTTAAATACCCTGACCAGCCCAGTAATATTCCTACTGGTCCCAGCGCCATACGACTCCAGCGCCAGAAACTAAAGTGATCTGAGTGGCGTACAATTTTGCCATCTGCAAACTGAAACTCAGCAAATATTACATTATGTACTTTGCGACCGGTTTTAGAAAAGGTATAACTGGCCTTCCAGCAGCATGAACCATGGGTATCATTCGCCTGAATATCACTAAAACTCAATTCAAAATCCTTAGCCCGACTGCACAGCATATGCCACATTGCAGCGGCTTCCTTACCTTTTAACTGATTAAATACCGGGTCTGAAAATGCAATATCCGTCGAGTAGCACTGTTGCATTGTTTGCCAGTCAAGCTTTTGAAAGGCACTATAAAAATCGTCAATGAGCTGTTCATTTGCATGCATTTTCTGAATATTCCTTTAATTTTTGCCCTGAAAATCAACCTGTATGGGTGATTAAATCAAATCCCCGAAACCTCGATCCACTATACTTATAAGTAGATAAATGACAATCTATTGGAGGATTTTATGAATGACTATAAGCACGTACTGGTTGCCATTGATTTTTCACCCTCTTCTGCACAGGTTCTAAAAAAAGCGAATAGCATCGCTCTGCGTAATCACGCCAAACTCAGCCTGTTGCACGTAATTGAATACATGCCACCTATCGACACGGTTTACGAGCCTATTCTCACTAATACCTGGGTGATTGATGAACAGATAATTAATGAACAGGCCCAGCAGTCTTTGCAGGCATTTGCTAAACAACACCAACTAACAAATGAGCAGCTGCACACCCGGTTGGGTACACCCAAATATGAGATCAGTGAGTTTGTAAAAGATCAGCAGTGCGATCTGGTTGTCATGGGCTCCCATGGACGCCATGGTATAAATATTCTGTTAGGCTCAACCGCCAATGCTCTTCTACATGAAATGCCCTGCGATATACTGGCGATTAAGATAACCTCTTGATGCAGACAAATTAACAGCTGGGCAGGCTGATGGTTAGATTAATTTAAACCGTCAGCTCTACGCTCAGCATAATTTTAGATCAGTTTCTGTGCGAGCAATATCACTACAAAAACCACACCATAAAACCCAACGCTGACTTTGTCAGTGCCACCGATACGATAAACCCGAACACCATTAACCCGCACAACCACGCCCAAAACCGCAAGGCTTTAACACGCCCAGGTTTAAGTGCCAACACGCCTAATGCAATATACACCAACAATGCAGCAATTTTAACCTGTAGCCATCTATGTTCAGTAACAGTCCACGATGAGCCATATAACAAAACCAACGCACTACCCAGTAAAGTAGCATCAACCACATGAGGGATTATTTTTGTTAATTTTGCCTGCAATAATCGGCAGTCTGCCAGCATCCAGATGCCACGCAGAAAAAAACCGCTAACGGATAAAATCACACAACTGACGTGAATTATTTTAATCCACTCCATTTAAAGATAAGCCGCCAGCACCAGCCGCATTTTTTGTTTGCGGGCTTCATTAGAAAAACTCGCATCAATACTGTTTAATACCAGTTGTCTGGCCTGTTCATTTGTTAAATTTAATGAATCAGCGAGCGCCATAAAATTTTCAGTTATATAACCACCGAAATAAGCCGGATCATCTGAATTAACCGTTACGCATACACCCTGCTCCAGCATTAACAAAATATTATGTGCTGACATATCATCAAACACACGCAGTTTAGTATTCGACAAAGGACAAACCGTAAGCGGTAAACGGGTATTTTTTAAATGCGTCATAAGCACCGTATCTTCCATTGCACGCACACCATGATCGACCCGCGAAACTTTTAAATCATTAATCGCAGTCCAGATATATTCCGGCGGTCCCTCTTCCCCCGCATGTGCCACCGTTAGCAAAGCCATTTCACGTGCCGCTGCAAATACGCTACTGAATTTTTGCGGCGGATGACCCTGCTCTGAACTATCTAACCCCACCGCAATTATTTTATCTAAAAACGGTTGCGCCTGATTCAGTGTCTGTAATGCATCTTCTTCACTGAGATGGCGTAAAAAACACATTATCAATTCACTGGAAATTTTCAGTTTATCCTGCCCATCTTTTAATGCCCGGGATATTCCTGAAATCACCGTTGCAAATGCAATACCCCGATCGGTATGAGTCTGCGGATCAAAAAAAGGTTCGACATGAATAACATTCTGCTGCTGGCACTTTTTAAGGTAGGCCCAGGTTAAGTCATAAAAATCCTGCTCAGTTTGCAGTACATTGGCAGCCTGATAATAAATATCTAAAAAATCCTGCAGATTACTAAACTCGTAGGCACTGCGTATTTCATCCACCGTTGAAAAAGGCAAATTAATTTTATTGCGCTGCGCCAGCTCGAACATCAATTCCGGCTCAAGGCTACCTTCAAGATGCAGGTGCAGTTCAATTTTTGGTAATCGATTTAACCAGTCAACTGTTGCCACTTTCACTTGTTTCTCCTACGATAAGTTGATTCAAAACACACTCAAATTATCACTTTTTATTATTCGGACATTACCGCTATCGTTCCGCTACAACATAATCAGAAAGATTATAGTCACAGCATTATGAACCGGTTCACAGATGCGAACAAAAACATTTCCGTAATCACTCACACCAATACTACAATAAACCGGTTAATGTATTTACAAAATGTAATTCTATGAATATACAGCCACGCAAAGCAAGCACAGAAGATGCAAAACAGATTCAACATCTGGTACAGGAACTCACGCATTTTTACTTAACCCCGTATCACACGACTCTGCCTGCCTGGTTAACATCAACCTTTGATCTTAAAAGCTTTGAATCACGACTAACTGATAATAATTACATAAATTTAGTATACGAAAAAAATGCAGTGATTGTTGGCTACATATCGGTTAAGGATAGATACCATATTTATCACCTGTTTGTTTCTGAAGCATATCAGCACCAGGGAATTGCCCGATCACTCTGGAGTGATATAAAAAAAATATGCCGTGAACAGCAATACACAGTAAGATCATCTTTATATGCCGTACCGGTATATGAAAAATTCGGGTTCAGGAAAACATCATCAATACAGACTAAAGATAACATTCAGTTTCAGAGCATGAAACTAAGCACAAAATCTAATCCGTAATTAAATATTAATTAATGATTTATAATTATGGATAAACAATATAAGACGCCACAAGACGAACCAGCAAGACATTATTTTAATAAATCAATCAATGCCGCTTCATCCAGCATTTTAACACCCAACTGTTCAGCTTTCGTGGCTTTCGAGCCGGCATTATCCCCGACCACAACATAACTGGTTTTTTTAGAAACACTGCCGGTGACTTTAGCGCCTCTTGCCAGCAATGCTTTTTTCGCTTCATCGCGGGTCATTTCTGAAAGAGTGCCGGTTATCACAAACGTTGCTCCCTCAAGGGTTTGTTCATGCTGCGCAGCGGCTTCTATCGCATCCCAGCCGATACCCGATGCAATAAGTTTATCTAACACATCAAGATTATGCGGCTGCTTAAAAAAACGCACAATATGCGCAGCAACAATTGGCCCCACATCATCAACCTGTTGCAACGTATCTTCATCTGCTGCTTTAATGGCTTCCAGCGAAGTGAAATACTGAGCCAGTGAACGCGCCGTGGCTTCACCCACTTCGCGAATACCCAGCGCATAAATAAACCGATCGAGTGAAGTGTGTTTTGATTTTTCCAGTGATGTAATCAGGTTGGTCGCAGACTTTTCCGCCATGCGTTCCAGGCCGATGATTTTTTCAACCGTCAGAGTATACAAATCATCCATGTGATCAATACAGCCTTCATCCACTAACTGCTCTACCAGCTTGTCACCCAGACCATCTATATCCATCGCCTTACGTGATGCAAAATGCTTAATCGCTTCCTTGCGTTGTGCGCCGCAAAACAGACCGCCACTACAACGAGCAATGGCTTCGCCTTCTTCCTGCTCTATTTCAGAATCACACACCGGGCAGACCGATGGTAAAGATATTTTTTCAGGACGGCCCTTACGGCTACCGGGAATTACCCGCACCACTTCAGGGATAACATCACCGGCGCGACGTACAATAACCTCATCACCAACCCGTACATCTTTGCGATTCACCTCATCCATATTATGCAGAGTGGCATTACTCACTGTTACCCCACCAACAAACACCGGTTTTAATCGTGCAACCGGAGTAATTGCACCGGTGCGTCCCACCTGAAACTCAATGGCATTTACCGTGGTAATCTCTTCCTGCGCGGGAAATTTATGAGCAATGGCCCAGCGCGGTGCTCTGGCAACAAAACCCAGTTCTTTCTGTAACTTTAATGAATTTACTTTGTAAACAATGCCATCAATTTCATAGGAAAGTGAATCACGTAATTCAGACATTTCCTTAAAATATTTTAAACAACCTGCCACACCCGGCACTACTTTACGCTCGTTACATAACGGCAGTCCCCATTGTTTTAAATGGTCGAGCATATCGCTATGAGTCTTTAATTGTGCTCCACCATCAACCCGGCCCACCGCATAACAGTACATAGCCAGTGAGCGTTTCGCCGTAATTTTTGGATCAAGCTGGCGCAGTGAGCCGGCAGCCGCATTACGTGGATTAGCAAACGGCTTTTCACCGTTTTCACGGGCAACCTGATTGAGCCTTTCAAAGCCCGCTTTCGGCATGAACACTTCACCGCGCACCTCTAAAACATCGGGAATATTCTGGCCTAACAGCTTTAATGGAATAGAATGAATGGTGCGAATATTCTGAGTAATATTTTCACCTGTAGTGCCATCACCGCGGGTACCGGCGCGCACCAGCAAACCTTTTTCATATAACAGACTCACCGCCAGCCCGTCGAGCTTTGGCTCTGCCGCAAATATTATTTCGTCATCGCTATCTAAACGTTGTTGTATGCGTTTATAAAAATCATTTAGCTCTGCCTCATTAAACACATTATCTAATGACAGCATCGGGACTTCATGCTTTACCTGGGTAAATCCATCGAGGGGTTTGTCACCAACACGCTGAGTGGGTGAGTCAGAGGTAACTAATTCAGGGTGATTTTTTTCTAATGTCTGTAATTCACGATACAGGCGATCGTATTCTACGTCGGGAATTTCCGGGTCATCTAGCACATAGTATTGATAGCTGTGGTGATTTAACTGATCGCGAATATTTTCAATTTGAATAATGTGCTGATTTTTATCTGGCATTTTTTTAACTTAAATAGCTGGTGTATTGGTTATATTCTTCAGGGCTTAAATCCCCCTTTTTCTAAGGGAGAGGCTTTACTTCGCTCACCTCTTAGAAAAAGAGGGGCTGGGGAGATTTGCTTCATTAGCCCCAATCAACAACCATCAATATGTTAATCTGACAAAAGTTTAAACTGCCTGAGCCTTAATCTCTTCCAGTCGTTTAACTCTCTCGCGCAATTCAATAGTACTGGTTTCATCTAAAACTTTGCGCTGACCATTACACAACGTAGCACCCAGCATGGTCGAAAGATTATGTGCACAAATCAACATTTCATCTAACACTGCCGAAGGGTTACCAACCAGGTTCACCTGCATAAAAAAGCTCACCCCCGTGGTTTCCATATCATTCATACCGTCAATTTCAAACCAGCCGGGAGCCTGAACATTGGCCATACTGAATTCAATTTTTCTATCCGCTGTCTGCTGATGTCGATGAAATATTTTCATTTCACCATAATCGAGGTGCAGCGCATAACTTGCACTTAATATTTTTTCGCCTTTTATTTTTTCTTCAACTTTAGCCAGTACATATACCGAAATAACATCATCAACGATTGATTGATTTTTATTTGTGGTTTCCTGCTTATCCGTTTTGGATGGCGATTTTTGCTGTTCACCACCTTGCTGCTTTGACTCTGTGGAAACAGAAGCTTCTACCTCTATCGATGCTTTCGAATCGACCGGCGATGATTTCTGCAACACTGAATCCGTTTCAATAGCCGGTTTTAAATCAGGTTTAGCAGTATCTTTCTGTAGTGCATTATTTATAAGCGGATCTATTCTTGCAGATGAAACGTCAGCCTCATCATCGCCGATAAATTTAATTTCAGGTATGCTTTTATCGTCACCAGAAACTACCCGTACCGGGCCAACACCATCCATCCAGTCATTATTAGAAGCTTTTTCACCGGCACTATCTTCACTGGCACCATCTTCATTGGCACTAAAGGAAGGCATATCATCAGCCGCCTGCAGCAAAGTTTCTGACTGAATTTTTTTACGCGCACGACTAAAAAAGTAAACCCCGACAATAATAATAATTGCCACACCCAACAATATCCAGCGTAAGTCATTCATTTCCATAACTAAACCTTTACGCGCTTTCTACCATTTTTGAAGCTTCTTCAATGTCCACGGATACCAGACGTGAAACACCCGCTTCACGCATTGTTACACCATTCATTTTTTCCGCCATTTCCATAGTAACTTTATGGTGAGTAATAAAAATAAACTGCACGGTTTTTGACATGGCTTTTACCAGTGAACAGAAACGTCCAACATTGGCTTCATCTAATGGTGCGTCAACTTCGTCGAGCATACAGAAAGGTGCCGGATTTAACTCAAAAATTGCAAACACCAACGCTACCGCTGTTAAGGCTTTTTCACCACCTGACATTAACTGTATGTGACTAATGCGTTTACCCGGTGGCCGCGCCATTACTACCACACCGGTGTCTAATAAATCATCACCGGTTAATTCAAGGTAGGCCTGCCCGCCACCAAACAACCGCGGGAACATCTCCTGAATACGCGCATTAACATGCTCGTAGGTATCTTTAAATTTAACCCGGGTTTCCTTATCAATTTTTGCAATCGCCGCTTCCAGAGTTTCCAGAGCCTCGATAATATCAGCATGCTGCGAGTCCAGATATTCCTTACGTTTACTTTGCTCTTCAAACTCATCAATGGCTGCCAGATTAATCGGCCCTAAACGTGCAATACGTTGTGCCACTTCTTCAACCTTGCGCGCCCATTCATTAATGCTGGCATCATCACCTAACTCCTGCAGCAACTCCTCTGCACTAAAGTCGGTTTCTGCCAGCTGTTCCTGTACGGTCTGACTACGCACTTTAACTTCTGATGTACTTAAACGTGCCTGCTCTAAACTCGAACGAATCATCTGTGACTTCTGTTCAATTTCGCTACGCTTCTGCTCTAACGTACGCAAGCTATTATCGATACTTTCAACCGAGCGCCGGGCTTCGGTTAACTGCTCTTCCACCTGTAGCCTTTCCTCGAGTAACTTTTCCAGCTCCTGAGTTTTATCTTCAGTAGATGACACGCCCTGTAAACTTTCAGTAAGTTCTTCACGACGCTGCTGCTGAGTTTCCAGCTGCCGCGCCATACGCTCAATATTCTGTTCCAGATTACGTTTTAATGTCCGCCGTGATTCAATTTGAATTGCTAGCTCATGCACAGACTCTCGCTCATTCTGCGCTTTACTTCGCGCCTCCAGCAACTGGTTCTGAAACTGTTCACGCTGGCCGGTTAACTCTTCACGCTCACGTGAAAGTGCCTCCATTTGCGTCATCGCTTCATTGCGTTTACGACGAGCCAATTCCATTTCATCCTGCTGACGTTCAATATTTTTTGTTAACTCAAGCGACTCTTCCTGTAAGTTCTGATTACGGCTTAACAGGTGCTCCAATTTTGTCTGTCCGGCGGTGAGTTGCGCCTGAATTTGCGAACATTGGCTATGGGTATTATTTAATTCAGCCTGCCATTGTTCACGTTGTTGTTCAAAATTCTGTAACTGAGCACGGGCATCCTGTATTTGCACTTCCAGCTCTTCCAGACTCATGTCCTGCTCTTCAAGCACTGCCTGCAGATCTTTTATTTCCTGCTCACGTGCCAGTACACCGGATTTTTCATCTTTATCACGGGCAACACGTAACCATGATGCTCCTAACCAGATGCCATCTTTGGTAATCACCGATTCATTGCCGCTTAACGAACCGCGCAATGCCAGCGCCTGATTTAAATCTTCCGCCGCTTTTACACCATCCAGAATCCCGGCCAGTGAAACCGACGATTTAATTTTCGAAGACAAACTGTCTACCGCGTTATTAGCTGCCGCAGAAGTTGAAGTATCAAATAAACTTAAGTTGCCCTGCTCTAAATCACCAAGCACCTGTGCAACGCTATCCATACCCTCGACACAGACCGCTTCAAGATGTGAACCTAAAACCGTTTCCGCGGCTTTTTCCCAGCCGGCTTCTACTTCGAGATTTTCCGCCAGACGCGAGTTATTCGCTAAACCATGCTTTTCTAACCAGCCACCAACCGCATTTTCATTTTTGCCGAGTGCGGCTTTCTGTAATGCTTCCAATGATGCCAACTTGCCACGGGTTTCATTTAATTGCTGACGCAGTGCATCTTCATCACGGGTATATTGCGTAGACTGTTCACGCTGATTGCGAATTGTTTCGATAACATCCGAAACCTTTTCCTGCATTTCCGCTTTCTGCATTTCAGCAGTTTCACTCTGCTCACGTAACTGTTCTAACTCAATTTCTAAATCATCACCTACCAGGCGACGTTTTTCTTCATCAATTTTTTCCTGCCGCTGCTTTAACTGTATAACGTGTTTTTCCAGTTGTTCCATTCGCGTGCGTTCAACCTGCGCGGTTTGCGAAGGCTCGGCGGCACGTTCATTATGTGAATCCCACTGACTCTGCCATTCCTGCATCGCCTCTTCAGCTTCATGCAACTGCTCATTAATCGCCTGTTGCGATTCACGTTGCATTTCCAGTTTGGGCTCGGCCTCACCCAGCACTAAATCAATTTCTTCTAACTGTTCACGGTCAGATTCCAGCGATTGCTTTAACTCATTCAAAGCACTTTCCAGTTCACTCAAGTCATTCTGCTGACGCCCCAGCATTTCTTTTTCATGTTGAATGGTTTGTTCAATACGTGAAATTTCTGAGCCTAAACTATAATAACGAGCCTGTACCGCATTTAAAGATTCGTTTTGTTCAACCCGACTTTCACGCAGTGTTTCCAGCTCTGATTCCAATGCGCGCTGTTCCGCAATTACTTCCTGCAGGCGGGTTTCCTGTTCTTCTATAGCCGCTTCGCGGTTTTCCATCTGGTCGTTTAGTTCTTTCCAGCGCAGCGCTAAATGCTCCGCTTTAAAACGACGCTCTTCAATTTTAAACTCTTTATATCTTTCGGCAGTGCGCGACTGACGTTGCAACCGATCAAGCTGCTTATCGATTTCTTCACGCAAATCATCTAAACGTTCAAGATTTTCACGGGTGTGACGAATACGGGTTTCAGTTTCTCGACGCCGCTCTTTATACTTTGAGATGCCAGCAGCTTCTTCTAGAAACATCCGTAACTCTTCAGGCTTGGCATCGATTAAGCGCGAAATCATACCCTGCTCGATTATCGCGTAGCTGCGTGGCCCCAGACCAGTACCCAGAAATAAATCGGCAATATCACGGCGACGGCACTTACTGCCATTTAAGAAATATTTTGACTGACCATCCCGGGTCACCATGCGTTTAGCCGAAATTTCGGTAAAACTGGCATACGGGCCTTCAAGCTTACCTTCACTATTATCAAACACCAGCTCAACCGTCGCCTGACTTACCGGCTTGCGCGAAGACGAACCACTAAAGATAACGTCATCCATTGATGCACCCCGCAGGTGCTTGGCAGATGACTCTCCCATAACCCAGCGCACCGCATCAATGGTGTTGGATTTACCGCAGCCATTGGGGCCAACGATTCCGTTCAGATTGGATGGAAAGTCAATGGTAGTGGGGTCGACGAATGATTTGAAGCCCGCTAATTTGATTTTGCTTAAGCGCATTTATTGCCCGTACGGTTAGTTATTTTTTTGGTCATTAATTTTCAAGCCGCCTAGTATATCAATTTCACGTTATAATGCGGCCAAAATTTAC
>CAZHEA010000098.1:0-10429 GCA_964531165.1 uncultured Thiotrichaceae bacterium | reverse complement strand
GCAGATGACGAAATATCTGTTTGGTATTTCATGTCTCAGTTAAAGCGTTACATGGTATAGCTTAATCTATTAAGCCTGTGATAACGTCTTTATAAAGTTAACGTGACACCTGTGATGGCTTTTATTAATCATTTCACTCAACGCCTGTTTTTAGGCACGTAATTCAAAATAGAAACCGGCACAATTTTTTTAACATCAAAGCCCTCAAATTCTTTTCGCACAATAATATGCCCCAAACGACTTTCGATAGCACAAAGATTTTTAAAATCATTTTTCGTTACAAATGAAACAGCTTCACCTGAAGAACCTGCACGACCGGTACGGCCGATTCGATGAATATAATCTTCAACCTGGTAGGGCAAATCATAATTAACGACGCGAGTCAGATTATCGATATCAATACCACGAGCCGCAATACCCGTTGCCACTAAAAACTTGAGCTCACCTGATTTAAATTCGCCCAGTACTCTTTCACGAGAAGCCTGACTTCTGCCGCCGTGAATGGCCTCAGCTTTAATGCCGCGTTTTTCAAGCTGACTGACCAGCTTGGCACAGGCGTGTTTTTTCTCGATAAAAATAAGCGCCTGATCCCATTGCTGTTCTTTAATCAAATGGCTAAGTAATGCAGATTTTTTATCTTTATCTACCGTAACCAGCCACTGATCAATTTTCTTAGTAGTAGCAGAGTATGGTGAGACTGAAATGGTTATCGCATCATCGTTAACGGTATCAGCTAAAAACCGCACATCGTTTGTCAGTGTGGCTGAAAACAATAAACTCTGACGTTGTCCTGGCAGGCGATCAATAATTCTATTGATATCGTTAACAAATCCCATATCCAGCATTCTGTCAGCCTCGTCCAGCACCAGCACTTCGAGCTCATCAAAATGTAAGGCACGTTGATTCGACATATCTAACAGCCGCCCCGGAGTGGCAACCAAAATATCAACACCTTCCAGTAACCGCTTTTTTTGAGCTTCGGAATCAACACCACCAAACATCGCCATGGAGCTAAGATTTAAATACTGTCCGTACTGCTCAACACTAGACTCAACCTGCACCGCCAACTCACGAGTGGGCACAAGAATAAGCGCACGAATACGCTTACCCCGCAGCTTACGCTCGACATTAAGCGCCTCCAGTATCGGCAATACAAAACTCGCCGTTTTACCGGTACCGGTTTGAGCTGCAGCAACCAGATCCTTACCCGACAAGATGACAGGAATTGCCTGTTTCTGTATATCCGTAGGCACGGTATAACCGAGATCAGACACAGCTTTTAAAATGGAATCACTTAAACCCAGTTTTGAAAATGGCATATAACGCCTCAGATGAATTAATAAAAAACGAATGGCCCAGGAAGAATTAAGGGATAATTATGCAAAAGCCGTTCGAGAGGTAGAACAAAGTCGCTAGTATAACAGTAAGCTTTATTATTAAGTGAGTTCAGCAGACAAATGCTTAAAATCATTACCGTCCATTAATTTTTGAAAAGATACTTCGAAAACTCGACATAATAAATAATAAATCACTGCTGTCCCGTTAACTTAGTAAAGTATCGTCATTCCTGCGAAGGCAGGAATCGAGTGGCTTTGAAAAGCTGACAGACACTGGATACCTGCCTTCGCAGGTATGACGAAGTCTGATTACTAATTTTCATGTCTAATAAAATTCAAATCCAGTATCAACCTTATGCAGTAACATATTGATACTTGCCGTTAAAAGTTAACGGGACAGTAGTGATAATAAATAATAAACAGTGACATGAAGACAGTAATACATTATCGTCATCTCCGAATGCTTGTGTCGGAGATCCAGCGTCTTTAAACGCTAGAATTTTACTGTATTGAGTTTAATATTCTAATACATTGATTTCTACACTGGCCGCCCTTCCTGAGTCATCAACAACTTTTACTTCATAACGCCCACTTCGTGCAATCCAGTCAAACACCTCTCCTCTATGGGACGAGCCAACATACTGGCCACTGACAAACCAGTAAAGTGTATCCACATCAGAATCAACCACTGCCGAGAAGGGAATCGTCTGAGTTGATTTATCGGTATCGCGAATAATATATTGTAAATTAGTCTGGGGCACTCGAATAACAGGTGCCTGCCCCGTACTGCTTCTCTGGTCGAGCCCGCATGCAGCAGAATATTTCGGTGGCAGCTTTAATGAAATACCGGCCTGCTGAAATATATGCAGAAAATCTGAAGGCCAGAATTCAAAGATTTTCAACTCTGTCGTCTCTGGCTCATACCAGCATGCCCGTAAGCCTGTTGATTTTTCAATCGCAATTGATCGATAAATGCTGGACACTTTAATAGGTGAAACACCGGGGATAAACCATGAGTCATCAGCAACAGGACAATGTTTGCCCAATAAATCTCCGGTATTTTTACAAACTTTTACTTTTTTAATATTAATATTTTTATACTTGATAAGATCATCAACCCGCCATCCTTCAGCGGGAAATATGGCATCAAATATTTGAAACAATAATGGCCCTGAAGCTGATCTTCCGATAAAAGCATCATTACCTTTACTATCAAAATTACCCACCCAGACAGCTAAGACATAGGGCCCTGATATGCCAACCGCCCATGCATCTCGATAGGCCCATGAGGTACCGGTTTTCCACGGTATATCATTCTTAAGATGTATGCCCGTATCAAAATCCAGTCCATCGGGCTGCGGGTTATCTTTAAGCATATCGAGAACAATAAATGCAGACTCTGCACTTAACAGTTGTTTTTTCGTAATCGCTTTGGTATTTGTACTAGCCTTAAAAACTGTTTTTAGTTTTTTAAATTCACCCAGATTTGCCAGCGTTGCATAGAGTTTAACTAACTCCATCATACTCACTTCACCACCGCCCAGCACTAAAGCCAGACCATAGAACGATTCATCTTTTAAACCCTCAATCTCTGCATCTTTTAAAAACTGATAAAATGAATGTTTTTTCAATCTCGCCTGTAATTCAACGGCGGGAACATTACGACTTTTAATTAATGCGTCTTTAGCCACCACAGGCCCGAGAAAGCGTTTATCATAATTTTCAGGGGTGAATCCCGCGAAGCGTAATTGAGCATCTTTCATTAGGGTCATTGGATGAATCAAACCTTCATCAATGGCCAAGCCATAAACAAATGGCTTTAGCGTTGAGCCCGGGGAACGTTTAGCTAATACACCATTGACCTGCCCCTGTATAGATTCGTTTGAAAAATCAGCAGAGCCGATCATGGCTTTTAGCTCCATCGTCTGATAATTAATTAATAACGCTGAAGCATTTTTAATACCGAGATTTGTTTTTGACGCAACATAAAATTTTACTATTTTTTCAAGAGAATTTTGCAGCTGAGCATCCAGTGTTGTATGAATATAACCATGCTCCCAACGAAGTTGCTGTTTATGAATATAATTAACAAAATGCGGCGCCTTAAAAGGAAGTTGTTCCGGCGCTCTAACATTTAATTTTAAATTTAAATATTTCTTTTTATCGATATCGAGTGGATTTTTTTCTAACCATCGGGCAAACAAATTATCACGCGCGACCGAAAGTGCGGCATAACCTTTATCCGTGGTAGGGTTTCTCTTATTTGGGTTCTGTGGAATAACAGCCAGGGTTAACGCTTCAGGAAAGCTAAGCTGAGACGGTTTTTTATTAAAATAAATTAAACTGGCAGCTGTTATACCTTCAATATTTCGACCATAAGGTGCAAGGTTTAAATAGACTTCAAGTATTTCATCTTTTGAATAATGACGACTTAATTGAATCGCCCTGAATATTTGCTCAAGCTTACCCTTAAGGGTACGTGATGGTATATTCCACCTTAGTCTTGCAACCTGCATGGCAATGGTAGATGCGCCAACTCGTCTTTCATGTATAACATAGGTTGACCAGAAAGCCCTGATGAGGGCGAGATAATCGACTCCTGTGTGATCGTAATAATTTTGATCTTCATATAAAATAGTTGCTCTTATTAAATAGGGTGAAATATTATTCAGCGATTCATACACCCGGTAACGATCATCCTCAGCAAGCATCAATCGTAATAATTTCTGATCTTTATCGACAATAACATTTGAATAAGTTGTAAATTTTTTTAATTCCGGTTTAGGTAAAAAAGCATACGAAATTATGACTGACATTAAGCCAGCCATAATGATTAGATAGCGTTTTTTCACTTTTTAGCAGGTAATTGAGTTGCAGTCACCTTAAATGAACCCGCCGTAGATAAAGCACGGATCGACCGATCATACATAGAAGCGGCGTAAGATGGCGGTATAACAAAGTCACCTGCTGATGTCAGTTTAACTCTATATGTTATATCAAGTACCTTACTATCAATATCGCCATAATAAACAACACGATCTTCTCTTACATCAATATAATCTGCTCGCCAGTTATATGCCGTTCGAGACACCGAGCTTCTAATAACTTCAAAACCACCGGGTAGCAAATCAATAATCGCTACATTACTTATTCTACGATCATTCAGGCCCCTCACCCTAAGACGTACAGTTAACTCTTTTCCCTGTTCATAGGATGTCACTTTATTACCCTCATCATCAAGAAAATCACGGTGAATTTCTATCCCATTTTTAATCGCATTCTCAGGTAAATCAGCATCAAAGCCCGATTGCTCAGTCAAATAAAACAAGGGGTCATTAGCCGTTACATTAAGCATGCTTGTGTTAACAGAAAAAGCCGCTGTTCTAAAAGGTGTATTTGATGACTTAAGTTTTTCTGACGTCTTATCTGTTAATAACGCCGTAAACAGAATATCTTCATCAAAATCATTATCAAGCACCAGCTTGCTATAGGCACCTAAAGCAAGAATGGTATAAGCAGAAGAAATGGTATTATATTCACCTTTAAATATTTTCTCTGTCAGTTTTAACACGGCTTCACCCGGAAGGTTTTTAGCCCGCTCTTCAAAATGCTTTGAAATTAAATAAATATACTGAGCATCCAGCGTTAAACTCGAGTGAAAATCATCAAACATCATGGCGTAAGTGCCATTAATATCATGGCCAATTTCGTATTGAGCAATCAATCGATCGGCTTCATCCTGTTTTTGTAATAATTTATAGGTTGCAGCCATATATGCAGCGGTTATATCCTGCTGCCACCCTGCAACCTTTTGCACACGCAAGTACTCATGCAAATCAACCAGGTAATTTGTCGTCACCACATTTAAACGAGTTAAAAGATATAACGCATTGGCCCTGTTTCTGGCTTCAGCTAAAGAACGGCTTGCACCCTCTACATAACCAATTAAATAGTCCTTGCCTCGGTTAAGCATATCGGTCGGCACCGGGTAACCCAGTTGACTGGCCTCAATCAAAAAATGCATAGCATAAATAGTGGGATAATCAGCCGCGCGTTGCCCACCCGGCCAGAATGCAAAACTACCATTAGCTAACTGACGCTCTCTTAACTTATCAATAACATGTGAAAAATGTTCCCGCACTTTAGATACATGGGGCTGATATGCCGGGTGCGTCATTAACCCTACCAATGGGAATACCTTACTCACAACCTGTTCAGTACAGCCATGGGGGTAAGTTTCAAGATAAGACGTCAGCCCATCAACCAGCACAAGCGGACTAGAAGATGCACTAATGGATTGATTAGACAGTTCTGAATATAAGCGCCTTTCTACTTGTAGATCTATTTTTCCGGCATCAACAAACCCTGACTTCAACTCGGTAAAAAATGGCATAGCGGGTCGAATACTTAAACTGGTTGTTCGACTTGCCGATTCTGTTTTGTGTGATGCTGCTTTATGTGATGCGGCCTTATGTGATGCAATAATGGTTATATCCGCCGCACCTAATACCGATTTAACCTTTACCTTAAAACTGAATTTTCCTTCACTACCTTCATCAATCAGCAGCTTAGAATTAAATGAACCCAGCAACTCTAAATGTTTAGATGTTTTTACATCGACATTAATTTTAGCCTGTTTACCTGAGCCGTCTATTATATTTGCGACACCAACCGTCACCATAAACTCATCGCCCGGCGCTGCCTGAGTCAACACATTAGGGGATATAACAAATGGACCTCGTACAATTGTGTTTTCAACAGCGACCCCCATTGCTTCATCTGCAACCGCAACCGCAAACACCTTTAAGGCACCGGCAAACGTGTCAGGCACATCGAAAACCACCGTTTGCTTTTCAGGCCCTGCCTCAATAACACCTGACCAGAAAATAGCCGGCTTATCTGTTTTACGTGTAAATGGATTTAAGTTCTTACCCAGTGCTTTCTTCTCACTGGAGCCACCGCCACTCGCAGATAATTCTTTCAACAGAGCAAATTCGGGTAAGATAAGATCAAGAATCTGCATGGTATCGACATCTAAAGAACGTTTTTTAAGAAAGTGATCTAACGGTGCAGGGGTTTTATATTTCGCTACCTGCAAGATGCCTTCGTCTACAGCAAAAACCAGCATTTTAGATTTTTTAGAAGCCGTATACGCTATTGTCATCGGCTTACCCGGTCTTACAATATCACTTACCGTAAGATCAACATCAACCTGTCGATTACTTTTATCAATCGTAAATGGCTCTACCGCATAACTTAGCGGGCTGCTGAAAATTTCCTTTGAGCCAACATTGCGTACAAAAGATACATTGACATAAGCGGTACCTTCAAGCCCCTCAGGAACACGAATACGTTGCAATGAACTCGTTGTGTTTGTTTTAAACCATTTAAAGTGATGCACCTTATCTGTTTCAATCGAAATTAACCCGGCACCGGTGTACGGTGCTTTAATATTCATTTCAATTAATTCACCGGGTAAATAATCCGATTTATTTAATTTAAGTTGCAGCTCTGTATTTTTATCTAACCTGGCAGAAACATTAGCCGACCCGATAATAGAATAATTCACTCTGGATAATAACCGGTCATTTTTATCCAGTATCTTAATCACATAATCACCGGGTATTGTGGTATCAATGGTATAAGTCACATTAGATGAGGCTATTTCAAATGGCTTTGATTCCAGCTCTTTTGCTTTTTTAATGGTTTGATATTGGTATGTACCATTTGGCTGTTTAACCAGTGTCGATACATGTTGAATTTCGAATCGCTTAAATTTAAGATCATCTTTTTTGACCTGCTCCAAATGCGTATCAATAGCAATAAACTCAACCGACCGTTGACTATTAAGATTAATATAATTAAGTGCACCATCAGCTTTATAACCAATCAAATGTTCAAGAGGTGATATTAATACACTATTCGAAGCCACAACACTTCGACCGCCTGCCTGATCAAAACCTTCCGCGATAAACTGAAGTTTATATGTGCCTTCTCTAAATCGTTGTAAATCAATTTCAAAATTTGCCAGTCCATCCGCATCGGTTAGTTTTGATTCCAACTCTTCATCCAGGTACAGAGGTTTTCTGGACTCATTAATAAACGGATCGGTAAACACATAATCATCATATTGTTTAAAACTGAACTTGATCGGGCTAATAATCAGTCGGCCAGTCATCTTTCTATTTTGTGCGGGTATACCAAACAGATTTTTTAATGTTGTTTTAACTTCAATCGTGTTTTGTGTACTCCAGCCTTTATTGTCAACCTTATCTAACTTACTTAATATTTTCATCGTATCGGGTTGAAACTCTTCCACCTTAAAACGGGTTGAACCAATTTCAACACCCCGATAATTATCGTTTCTTATAAGATGTAAAGAAACGTTATATTGCCCTGTATCAGACGTCGCATCCGTTTTATATTTAAAGTCGAATAGTCCCTTATCCGCCAGCCTCAGCTTACTGACTTTGACTTCATTATTTCTGGGCCCGCGCACCACCACTTCAAGCGGTATTCCCTGCACATTACTTAAGTCCATATTTTTAACCACAAAACCGATGTTAACCTCTTCTCCAGGTCGATATATACCCCGGTCAGAAAAGGCATAAGCATTAAGCGCATCACGTCTAAACTGATTAGTGCGTACACCACCAATATCAAAACGTGATAAATTTATCTGTCGAGAACTACCATTAAAGGGAATAAATGAAATATCTGAACCGGACTTAACCACATATACGGTTGGCTCTTTCTCATTATTAAAGCCCCGTGTTGAAGGGAAACTCACATGACCCTTATCTGTGGTTGATTTTGTAAAAATAGCAATACCATTTTTACCTAACAGCTCGACTGTTGCACCCGCAACCGGATCGCCCGATTGAATAGATTGTACAAATACTTCGTGTGTATTATCCGCATTATTTTTAACAATAATCCCAAGATCGGTTACCAGAATAAGCCTTGAATCACCGACACCATATAGCTCCTGATTATGCGTTCTATCCCAGCCCTTTGCATCGACAAAAAATAGCCCGAAACGATTTTCTTTCTGTGGTAGATATTGGCTTAAATCGAGTGAAGAATAATTAGCCATCTTAGGGTGTGAATAATTTATATCGATAATTTCATTGGTATATTCAGCAATGTTTTTCTCATTAAAACTCCAGCTATAAAAACTGGGGCTTTTCATATCTCCATCAGACTGACTAATCAAATGATATAACTGATTCTCAAGTAAACGACCCACTGAATATTTAATCGCCGACACACCACGGGATAACACACTTAACTTATGCTCACCTGAATACGTTAAAATTGAACCTTCACCGGATAATGTAATTTCCCTGGGATACTGCCCTGTATTAAGCAATGAATCATAAAAAGGAGCATGTATAAATTTATTAACTGACATTAAACCGGGAGCTATCTTTAGATATAGATAACGCAGTTCCTCAACATCTATAATAAAACTATAGATTTTTGAGCTGGACCTTTCATTAGGTACAAGTTGTAACGTGACCTTTTCACTATTTTTTAAATCCTCATTGGTTACTTCACGGGGAGATTGCCAATAACCACTACCCTGCGTTCTTCTCTTCGGCAATTTAACAACGGACAGTTTAGATAACAATTCCTGTTGATTAATATAATCGGTAAACTCCAGCGTAATCACCTGCTCAGGTTGATTCTTTTTATTTCTAACGATTTGCGTACTAACACCACTGACTTTTAAAAAAGTATAGATATCCGGAATCAATACCTTTTCTTCAGTTGTCGTATAAGATTCACCCCCCCCTAAAAGGGTTTTAACACCCTCACTAATGGAGACTTTCATATAGTTAGGCTCATCAGGCAAATGGATAGCCTCAGATTGAATATAAGCTTCACGCTGATTCTTATCATAAGTGACACTATATTTATAAGGCGCAGGCGCTATATTCAACTCAGAGCCGGATGGCCGCATACTCATTGATAACTTTTCTTCAAAAGACGGTTTATCAACCGGGTGAGTAAATTTAACAGTAGACACCACCCTTCTTACAGAGATATCAAGCGGATCCTGGTAAAACTCGATATGACTAATTTGAGCTTTAAATTCAGGCGTTGTGAAACGGCTTATTTTTTCAGATAACTTAACGTCTGATGCAAAAATATTCTTATCAAATGAAACACTGTACTCTGTTCCTGCAGGCCAGTCAGACTCCGGTATAAACTGAATGCTTCTATCATCAGTCCAGCGCCAGACACCTTTCTTTGCAGGGCTTAAACTTATACCCTCAATAATTTCTTCACCGACCAGGTCTATCCTGGCGACAGAAGGCATTCCTTCTGGTCGTTGCTGATTGGGGTGTAATTTAGAAAAATCATAAAAGAAATCAATGTATAAATTATCCGGCGTTGCCCCCTGATATGTCATTGTAATATCAGGCGCTTCAATTCGCGTGCTAATCGTAATATCTTGCGGCAGAGCCTGATAATAAATATATGAAATATAAGCCAGAGGTAAAATCGCGATGACCAACCAGAAAGTTTTGGCTTTATGTTTCCTAAGCTGATTTAAACCCCTTAACCATACTGGTGGCGACCAGTTAAATTCACCAAATATAAAGTTTAAGAATATGAGGGGGTAGTGAAGTATATATTTCATGAATCGACTCTTTTTATATGCCTGTTATTAAATGACAGCTGTAATTATTTAAACGATTATACACAGATTAACCCCAAACTCTGGCAATCAGATGACTGAAAAATGATGAAATATGATTAAATAATCAAAATCTGAGATCAGATATTTCTAATATTTGAAACAATTCTATCTGACCCCAATGCCATAAGTTAAGCCTTAAGCGCATGATCTTAAAGTGTACTATTCAGCTGGAACGTGTTACCTCCCCCTTAGAAAAATGGGAATGCATATAATGGCATGCTCTAGCAGGTACATGTAGGTAGTAATAATGAGGGGATTCAAAAACTTTCAGACTTTTATGCTCTATAAATATAGCATTTTAACCCCTCGTGCCCAATGACATTTTACTACTTACTAACATAGAGATAGACAACAAAACAAATCCAGGAAAATACCAGTAACA
>CAZHEA010000097.1:0-10478 GCA_964531165.1 uncultured Thiotrichaceae bacterium | reverse complement strand
CATGGAAAAGGCTGCATCATAATCTCAGTTTAAAACAATATGCTGATGTAAATTTACTGCCCTGGGTAATGCTACCTCATGCGCAGAGAAAAACGTATTGGAAGAACATTCAACAATTTACAATATGGGTTTTACTGGCTATTTCCGCAGCGGGGCCTCGCCTGCTTATATCCGCACCTGACAAGGCACTCCCCCCTCAGAGTGCTGCGATTATCATTGTCGATCACTCGCGCTCTATGCAGGCCAATGATGTTTTCCCAAGCAGACAAGCCATTGCCGATAGGATGATTGAACAATGGGCTCAAGCAAATAATAATCAATCAAAAAACCAGCAAAAAAACAATCTGAAATTAGGTTTAGTTATTTTTTCCGGTGCATCACATATTATGTTACCGGCCACATTTGATACGAATGCACTGCATGATAGCGCGCTACTATTAAGTAAAATACAACTACCGACTCACGGCAGCGCTATAACTGAAGCGCTTTTACAAAGCCAGTTACTGTTAAAAAACATATCGGGTGAACGCACGATTATATTATTAACGGATGGCGATATTACAGAGCATGAATTTATTCAACTCAAAAAAACAATCGGTAAATTACAGCAGAATAATATTGAATTACATATTTTAGGTGTCGGCTTGCCTTCACCTGTTGCGTTAACAGATACCGCAGGTCACTGGTTAAAATTCAACAACAAGGCGGTGCAAACTCGGCTCAAAGAAAATGAATTACGCCAATTATCTAACAATATAATTTACGCAAGGCTCAATCCTGACACCCATAATAAACTTTCTAATGTCTGGCAACCGGTAAGAATAAAAATATCAGAAAAAAACCAGCATAAAGCCAGCTGGAATGAGTTGTTTTACTGGCCATTGTTAGCCGCTATATTGTTGATGTTTTTAAATCAATTCAGCTTAGAAAAGCTAAAGAAAGTTCAAGCACTGACTGTATTATTTATAAGCTTAATTTTGATACTACCTACGAATGAAGTGCATGCTGATAATAGGCAAACAAGCTCAGAGACACTAAAACAAGCATATCGGGCATGGGAAAACCAGGATTACATTCATGCAGCAAAGTTATACTCGAAAACAGAGGGCTACATGGCGCGCATGGGTGAAGGTGCCAGTTGTTTTCGTATCCAACAAATAGAATGTGCCATCACCTCATTCAGCCGTGCAGCATGGGAAGCAGAAAGCGACATTCAACGAGGCAGAGCCGCTTTTAATTTAGCCAATAGTTTTTTTAAACAAGGCGATTTTAAGTCAGCTATTCAATTATATAAAGATGCATTACGTTACCAGCCAGAACAACCAAACTACAAAAACAACCTGAAATTCACAATAGAAGTTCAACAAAATATTGAACGTTATTTACGCTTATTGGCGAATAGAGATAACAACTTACAAGAAGGCTTAGGCAACATCGAATCAGTCATAAACTTTAACAATGACCGAGTCTCTACAATGGATATTAATTCTTCAAGAAAATCAAAAGATGTAGTGTCCATCTTATCAAAGCCCGGTATTTTAACTGAGCAACAACTCGCAACATATTTACTAAGACAGCAGAATTTTGTAAAACTATCAGCCACATCAAAAGCTAGCCAGCAACAAAAGTACGACTGGAGCCGATTTAGTAATGACAATCCCACTGCTGCAAATAAAATTGAATTCTGGCAACGTTTGTTTGAGTTAGAAGAAGGTATACCTGCACACCCACAAACACCTAAAACCATACAGGGTGTGCGCCCATGGTAAACCGACTGCTTATTGTATGTATATTCATGTTTTGTATAGTCACACCGGCACATGCACAGGACGCAAGATTAGAAGACAAACTAACGGTACAGGTATCACAAACAGAAAAACAATTTGGGCAATATTTCAGAGTCACCGTTAATTACACAGGAAACCAATCATTAGAACACTTGAGCTTAGATCTCTGGAAACAATATTTTTCGATTGTTTATGGAGACGAATACAAAGATGAAGACGAGTATGGACGTATTATACAAACTTTAAAGCTGCGTCTTTATCCTAGAAATCAAGATGTCAGCCAGTTGCCAGCATTAACCTTAGAAAAAGCAAAGAGCCTTTCTATTCCGTTAAAGGTCACCCCAACCAAAATTAAAAACGAACCTATTGAGTTAAGCTGGAATGTTTCAAATTTATCCCCGTGGCAACGCGAGGCCGTTATCATTCATGTGCGAATACAAAGTTCTGATGCAACGGCTCATGTCATACTTGATTCACCTGACAATAACGAATCCATGCTACGCACATTGAAAACTAAAAAGCATATTGCAAAAAATGGTATCGCAATTTTTGATGCTGGCTGGATTTTTTACCCTTTAAGTGATGGGAAGCAATCCATTGATTTACCGGCTATTCGTTATCAGTTATCGGGCAGTGACCGAAGGCGATTTTATTTGCCCATACAGAATTTACAGGTAAATCCCTTACCCAGTTACTTACCTCCGAACCTGCCTGTTGGCGAATTAAAATTAAACACATACATTGAAAGTGGTGAAATAAATGAGTGGAAAACCATTGTTCACACACCTGCCCTTATCCCCTTTGGCGTACCGGGTCTTGATAAGCAGTTATCAATAATAAACGGACAGGATATTTCAAATATTAAAATGAAATATAAAAAACTATCGGATTATAAAAACTATGGCGATCTGAATATTATTGACACTCCCCTGCCAAAATGGTTAATGCCTATTGGGCCTGATATTAATGTAAAACTACGCTATTTTGATCCTCAATCTGGCACGCTAAAAGAATCGCTACATAACTTACCAAGGCACTGGACTATGCCAGTATGGGCATGGTGGATAACGTTAATAATCTGTGGCTTTTTAAGCCTGATAGTCTTTAAACAAATACGCCCATGGCTAATTCATCTAATTGTTAGATGGAATACACGCAAGCAGTTAAAGACTGAAATGACAGCAAATCAACTCAGAAAACTGCTTCTCAATAATAGACAATATATTTCTCTTAATGACTGGGCTAAAGAAAATCATAATAGAAAAACATTGGCAGCCGAGCTTAATAACGCATGCTTTGCAAATACGACATCGTTTAATTCATCGAATTTACAGTCTGACATTCTGAAAGCAATTTAAACTATACTCTAAATCAGATTTACGCCTCTTATTCATTCCTCTCATTTACAAACTCTAACTTAAGGCTAAACAGCCTAGTTATGCTTTGTATATTTACGAGCTGAGCGCACCTTTATTGCCGTACGTGTTGTAGAGCGATAAATATTTTCTAGGATGATGGCCTTTATATCTGCATCCATTGACTCTGTATAATCTACTAACTTTTCAAGTTCATCCCTTATCTGGTCAGCCATTTCATCAATAATTATTTCGCATTTTTTAACACCGATGGATTTTCCAAAATCAATAATCTGCTTACGCTTCGGAAATATTTTTGATTTGCGCAGGTTTAATGCGAGAGTATCCGCTGGATTATATATTTGCGTATTCACAACATCATAAAGGGGACTTAAACGCATATCTTCAATATCATCATATAACATTGCATAGTTTTTCAAGTGACCATCACCATTGCCAACCATGCAACCGTGCACAAGCATTTTGAATAAACTTTCATTATCGACTCTGGCTTCAGATGAATAAAAATCAAGCACCTTACTTATACTTTCGTAACTTGATCGATATTTATCATTAGTTGATTTACCTTGCATAACAGCCATATCTTCCATACCTCTACAGCTGCCATCACTTTTTAAATCAAATCTACGCATAACAAATAACTGCTGATTATCCGACAACCAGAATTCTGGCGTTTCAATCTGGCAGGCTTTTGCAAGCTGCATACAAATATATTCATTAATCGCTAACTGTGGATATTCTTCATCACCGCTTTTAACAATCAGTGATGGCAGTATTAAAGCGCCCTTTTCAATTTTTTCCGGGGCTTCCGGCACCATAACTTTAGGTTGAATACCACTGATACTCGATTGCAATAAATATTTATTGACCAGCTCTTCAAATAGATCCGTACTGCCTTCCCAGGACAATATTTCAGATAAACTTTCAGCCGTTATGCTTTCCTGCTCAAGCTCTTGCGTTTCATAGGTAATGCAGCCAATACCCGAATTACCCTGCAATGCCAGAAATAACATATCGTCAATCTGAATATGCTTGCGTAGTTTTTCAGTTATACGATGACGAATAAAGCCTTCCGGTATATTCATTTCAAATATCGGAAACAAAGCACCATGTTGATAAAAGCGCGTTTCTATTGGCATGGCCGCCGCGACTGGAATTTGCGCATCTGAATGATAGGTAAATTCAAATTGCGCCTTTTTCTCCAGGGTGCCTACTGGTATTCCAGCTACCTTAATGTCTAGCTGTTGAATGCGTTGATCTGTTTTAATCTTCACCAAACACCTCAGGTAAGTCAGCTAATGTAGGTCGACGCTTTAGATCCAAGGCTAAAGAAAAGCCAAGCAACATGGCATAGTCCTGCACTTTTAAGATACTTCCCCGGAAACTTCCGTTTTCAATCTCTGATATTTCACGACGTGATAATCCGGCCCTTTTCCCAGCTTCGGTTTGATTCCATTTTCGAGTCTTGCGCTCAGTTTTCAGTTTAGTCCCTATTTGCTCTAGGTATGGATTCATATATCACCTCTACTAAAAACACTTTATTTATGACCTTTATTAATGTCATAATAGCGCATAAATTAACATTTGCCACTTATTTGTTTCAATTCCGTATATCACTGCCTTAGAAATATCTAAACCGGCTAAGGTACATTGGTTGTTTTTGGTTTATTTAAGAAATGTCAGATGATGAGACGCCATAGTGTTAACGCCTTACACTGAATAATGGCATAATTACCCCTCATGACATCAAATAATGGATATTAATGCATGCCCGTTCCAAAAGCCGAAACCAAATATTACGAAAAAGACGCTGTAAATCGCACCATAGACAACATCATCAGTACACTTGATGGCGAACTAAACCGAAAGTGATTTTAATAAAGTAGCCTGTGCGGCAAGCGTTCAATCCGGTATTGAGCAATATAGACAAACCCATAATGAAAAGCAGGATCTTGCCTTATGCTCTAATGAACATAAATCAGAAAGACTAGGACGTCACCTTAAAGATAAATTTGGGCCACGCCCACCTCGTGTACATGCCCATGCAATCGTTGCCGGTAAGCACCGATATGCAGGCACATTAAAACTACGCATGGCAAACTAGGGATTGGAGTCGATGACGTAGACAATGGCTGCTGGTTACCTGAGAACACGGCAGCCACACCACATCCTCAAATGAAGAGCGCCCCACCCCATAGTCGCATCCACCGATATAACTATTATTTCTGGATATTTTTTCGTATGCAAAAAATTACTGATACCGATAAATTCAGAAAAGCACTGAAGTTGACGGCACTGGAACTGTACCAGGGAAGCTTCCCTAAATATGTGATGCTTAAAAAGGGACTAGGTCTACCTGACAAGGGGAAAGTGCGTGGCATATAAGCTTCGATTCAACCGCAACACCCACCTGCTGTTTGATATTTCAGCTGATGAAATTGAAGCCAAATTAGGCGACATGTTTTTACTCGATCATTCAGAAAAATGGAGTGATATATGGAAACCACTTGATGGCCGTTTCTATGATAATAGTGACAAAAAAAATAGGGTATCCGTACCAGATATAACGCTCTGGTTTACCGATGAAATTGTCTGTAACGAAAAAGCTTACCGTGTATTAAAAGAGCCATTAGGTTCATATGGCGAATGGCTTCCTGTAAAAGTAGAAGGTATTTCTTACTGGTTACTACACGTTACGAAAAAAACAGAAATGGAAAATATCAATCTAAAAGCCAGTGAACGCACAATCGATGTTATTGATAATATTGAAGTACAAAAATTATCTTTTATTCAAAATAAAATTGAAGACCTATTGATTTTTAAAACTGCTTATAACAATTATCAGAATATATATTGTACTGAAGACTTCAGAAGTTTAATCGAAAAAAACGAACTTCAAGGACTTTCTTTTAGCTCTGATATGACAAATAGCCCTTTCTAAGTTGGCCAGCATTCCATTATGAATACACTAATTTAGTGATGACCTGCCGTAACACCACCATCAACCGGTAACAACGCACCTGTTATCCAGTCTGATTGTTCGCCGGCTAAAAACAAAATGGCACTACTAATATCTTGCGATTGTCCATTTCTTCCAAGGGGATGAAATGCATTAAAACCGCTAAGCACTTCATCAACCTGTTCATCTGGAATAAATAAGTTGTATACCGGTGTTTCTACAACAGCGGGCGCTACGCAGTTCACACGTATATGATCCACTGCATGTTCAATCGCCAGATTGCGTGTTAAAGCATGCACCCCTGCCTTGGCTGCGGAATAGGCACTGGAAGGTGTTGCGGCAATTGCCTGCGTTGCCCACATAGAACCGACATTAACAATGGTGCCACCACCTCTTTTTTTTATTTCCGGTATGGCTGCCTGTGACGCATAAAAACTTCCAGCAAGAATTGTTCCTATGTACCAGTTAAAGTCTTCTTCAGAATGTTCTAAAAATGCAGTTGGTTTAAATACACCTGCGTTATTAATCAGTATATCTACCCCGCCAAAGCGATCCATAGCCTCTTTTACCAATAATGTTGCAGTCTGTTTTTCACTAATATCTCCCGCAATATAAGCCATATTCTCTCCAGTAGGAT
Organism: uncultured Thiotrichaceae bacterium; assembly: GCA_964531165.1. GTDB lineage: Bacteria > Pseudomonadota > Gammaproteobacteria > SZUA-229 > SZUA-229 > SZUA-229. The sequence goes on along the minus strand of CAZHEA010000097.1, from coordinate 3,719 downwards.
CCAGCTCGACCCTTGTGTCATGTAGAGTTTTTTTACGACGTCCGTTGATAGTTACTTTTGCCCCTGCTTGCAAAAAAGCACGCGCAGTTTCTTTTCCTATTCCACTACCACCGCCTGTGATAATGACTGACTTATTCTCAAAATTATTTTTCATAATACTTCCTCTTTATTAAAAGTTAATTACCTACTAGTAAGTAGACATAATAATAAAAATGACTTGCTTACGTCTGTTAGGCATATTGTAAATATAGGTTGCGTTCATTCAATGACGAACAGTCAAAAATACCCCAACGATCATTAAAGCTAACCCTACGAAACGCTGATTAGAAACTGAATGTTGTAGCGCACCTAAAAGCCCGAAGTGATCAATAATTACCATAGAAATTATCTGCCCTAACAATACAAAAGAAACGGCATTGCCAACACCAAACTTAGGTGCAACCCAAGTTATGCTAAGAATATAAAATATTACACACAGGCCTCCCAAATAAAAAAATGTGGGGATTGACTGTAGTATGGGCAACTTAGGTATACCGCCGGATAAAAATAGATATGCCAGTGAAACTAAACCGCCAACCATAAATAAAATTGTTGTAGCCAATGCTGGGCTGTGAAGTTTTACACCTAAGCTGCCATTCAACGCTGCCATCATAGGGATTCCAAATCCTGCTACAAACATCAACAATGCATAAAATATTGGCTGTTGAAAATAGTTCATTTTACCTCCTTCTCGTTTCATTCTGCTGGTGAGGTTAACGCTTGCCTGCGCAGCTCTGTCACCTGGTCAAAGCCAATCCCCCAGTTATCCGTATTCACTTCATCAATGACAACGAAAGTAGTGGCTGGATTTTTATTTAAAATATCGACCATCAATTGAGTGCAGCCTTTTATGATCGCTTGTTTTTGTTCGTTAGTTACGCCTTCATCAGTAATTTTGACATTAATATACGGCATGATTGTTACCTCTTAGTTTGACTATTAAATAGCGATTTTTTTGTTTAGTGAAAGTCATTAGATAAATTTTGACAGCGTCTTCTCGAAAAATTCCACCGAATTCGAACCGGAAACCAAAGTATCATTATTTATGATGAATGCGGGAATACTGTTTAATTTGTATGCTTTTTGTCGCTCAATTTTTTTCTCTAACGTCTGTTCTAATTCTCTCGATGACAATGCGTTCTGAGTCGAAATTCTATCCATCTCTAATTGCTCTGCGATATCCAATAAAACAGCCATGTTACTAATATCCAGGCCTTGCTTAAAATAGGCTTCGATCAAACTTTCATTAACAGCGGTTTGCTTATTAAATTGCTCAGCCCAGTGTATTAATTTATGCGCCTTTCGAGAATTGTAATAATGCGTCCGTTTAGAAAAATCGATGATAACACCAGCGTTCTGGGCCGTTTTCACAAGAGACTCTTGATAGTCTTTCAAGGTCACCGGAGTCCATCCTTGTCGGCGCTTAAAATAATTAGCTATCATTTCACCTTCTTCAGGCATATCAGGGTTTAGCTCAAACGGAAGATAAGTTATGTGTGCTTCAATTTCATCTTCTAATAGCTTTAACGCGACTTTTAAATTGCTGTGCCCGATAGGACACCAGGAACATACAACATCATGTATGGCTTCAATTTTAATTTTTGTCTTTGTCATTGTTCTTTCCTTATGTCACTTTCAGTATAGGGTGGGACCAAACATCAAGTCGCGCGGGAATGAGACGGCTTTGATGTTTGGTACTTGCTGGCCATTAGGTCTCAGATAATCGTGTACATTTTGTTAACAATCTTCCACTGGCCGTCTTCTTTCAGCAGGCCGAGGAAATCTATAAAGTGTGCTGCAAGCAATGGGGCGTCAACTTTGGCCATGGCCTGGTCACCAATGATCTCAAGCGACTGAATGTTGAAGTTATACTCCATTCGTTCATCACGGGGGACTGGACGGTTGGCAACAGCTTCTAGCCATTCATCACGGCTTTTGCGATAGTTGTTTCCTTTAAGCCAGGCATCATCATGAAAGATAGAACGGAGTTTTTCTACGTCGCCTTCAAAGAGTCCATCGAAATAATCGTTCAAAAGTCCGATAATGACTTCATAGTCTGACTGGTAGCTTGCTACGGGATTGAGTGTTGTTTGTACGGTCATTGGTCGTTCCTTTCTTAAAAATTTAACTTCAGGTTTGAATTCGTTTTCGGTGGTGCTATTCGTTATTACTCCACCTGAAGGCTTTCCTGCATGGCGATGCAGTGATCCCAGATAAACACGTCGAAGCCCCCCAGCCGCGATGCCCATTTCTCAGTCATTTTGGCTACGCACTTTCCGATGACCTTGTCCATATAGACGTCGTAGACGGCCCATGGATTGCCTAAGTCACGGGGTGAGACACCATCGCCAACCTTCGTGGTGCGTAGTGCCTCTGCGGCGACTGTTTTAATGTCGCTCAAGAACTCACTCTGTAAATCAACGTCTGCGCGTGTTCCTGTACGCTTTACGTGCCCGCTAACCAGTACGTCGAAGTCGTATGTTTTTATCTTCTCGACGGAAGCAAAATATCCAGGTAAATCTTGTGCAAGGGCAAAGTGGCGCCATGGGATCCAACCGGGAAATATGATGTCGACGACCATCAACGTCTTCTGTGCCGGCGCGTAAATGAACATATTTCCAGGCGAGTGGCCGTTGCCATGATAGGCGAGTTCCAACCGGTGCTTACCGAGCTGAAGCCGATAACTTTCGTCGAATACCTTGGTAGGTAACGGGCGTGCCGAATCGTTCGAACGAACCAGCAGGCGACGTGTCTCTTGGTGCGCAACAATAATTGGCTTACCCGGTATGGCAGTCACGCCCCCAATGTGATCTAGGTGAGAATGGCTGTAGACAACATGGGTAATAGGATTTTCGGTGATTTCCGAGATTGCCTTCGTCAGTACGCTCGCGAGGCTCTGCGGCGCGTCCACTAGCGCAACACCTTCGTCGTACACCAGGAACATCGCTTGGTAAACATTGTCGGTGACCATGTAGAGGTCCTCACCCAGTTTCTGTAGGCGGTACCCTTTGACTGGATCGATGGCGGGTCCCTCCGCCGAAGCCGGGAGGCCGAGATACTGTTCGTGCGGCACACCCGGCGGTGGAATCGAGTGTTCGGCCGTGGCAGCTAGTGCGACGTTTCCAGCACAAAATGCAGTCAATAAAGTGAAGATCAGTGCCGCACGAGTCGCCAACAACCTGGCACTAAATCGGCTGGAAATTACCATGGGAAAGAGAGCCGTTGTAGCTCCCGCTGATTGGTGGTGAAGATAGCGCATTGTGTGACCTCGTAAAGTTGAAAGTAACTAAATGTTTGTTCAAAATATCGATTAGCCGAAGGTGTGCCCAGCTGCATGTCCACCGTCGACTCGTAATGTGGCGCCTGTGATGAAGTCATTTTTGACAAGCATTGCCACAGCATCCGCCATATTTTCAGGTTTACCGATTCGATTCAGTAGGTGCAGTCCGGCAAGGCCATTAGCGTCTTCTATGCCTTGTTTGGCATGTAAAGGTGTCTCAATAATCCCCGTTGCAATGGTCGCAACGCGGATATTATCTGGTCCGAGCTCAGCCGAAAGCTGATGCGTTAAACTGTGAAGCGCTGCTTTGCTAGCCACCGCACCAGAAGCTGGGAAACCGGCAATTGCATGCTCGATAAGCGTGGTTCCGATATTGACGATCGAGCCGCCCCCGCGTTTT
>CAZHEA010000096.1:0-10686 GCA_964531165.1 uncultured Thiotrichaceae bacterium | reverse complement strand
AATTAAACGGACACCCATAATAACAAAAGGCTCATATTAACACTAAGTCTTTGTTTTTATTCAGTTCTAATTATGGGTGTCTCGTTTATTTTGTGGGTGTCTCGTTTATTTGGTTTATTTAATAATGTCAATTCTGGGAACGTCATTGCAGGTGCACAGGTTTCGATGAAGATCTTTTTTAAGATTATCCGGCAGTTTGTCTAAGGGGTTTATAATAGGGATAATTTCCAAAGTAAAAACTCTTTAAATAGGCTTAAAAAACAATATTGGTGTGATGCTAGTAAATATATAAAACTGTAAGTTAAATTAGAAATCAATGGTAGCAATATTTGTTAAGCTTGTTTGCTGCCGCTTGTCCCTGATTAAAGTGTATCACAGCAGTATTTTATACTGACAGGTTAAAAGGCCTACTATGCTGTGTGCATTCATCGCAAACAGCTATAGAGGTGCTTAATCGTTGCTTTGTAGACGTATAGCTCATGGGCCTACGGATCGGGGGTGATATTTTCGCCTCTAACCTGAGAATGGATGGGCTTTTGGGGTATTGATCAGTTATCAAAGGGCATTGTTATCGATATGACGTTTAGTGCCCTGATGGTTGTAATTAACCCTGATAAATATTGTTTCAGGTTAATGTTCACCGGTTTAATTGGCTAGCTGCTGTAAAAATTCTAATCTTTGCTGAGCCTGTAAATTCACATAAGGTTCATCAGAGTACCGGTCTAATTCAAAGCCGTTTATGTTTGCCTGTTTGATGCGGGTATAACCATAACCTGTTTTGTCACCGGGCTTTGAGGGTAAGCGCTTTATGCTGAAGTTTTTTAACTCGTAAGGCCCCGAATCATTAATGTCTCTGAATAATGAAGAGTGTACGGTTAGATTCATACGCGTATTACTTAAACTTAAATTTTCTTTGGTGAATAAATGCGCGATGGGTTTTCCTGTTTTCTTAGAAAATAAATTTGCACTTGTGATGTAACGTCCTGATTCATTAACCTCAAATTCCAGGGGGATGACAAGGTCTGTGCTATCAACGTAGCTGTTTGAAATGTTTATCAGCTCAACTAATTTCTGCGCGTACTTAAAGCTGGAAACAAATATATTGGTGTTGTTGTTTAAATCTAAATTGATTCTAATTTGTAAGTCAGAATCCCAGTTAGAAGAGCTGTCAGTATTTATGCGGCCTTTAATTACGATGCTTGAATCTGTTTCACTTACTATTTTTAATGCAGGCGTATCGACAACCTTGTTCTGGCTGATAATTTCAGCCTGATAACTGATGAGGTGAACAGGTTGCTGTGAGTCACTAATGTTTACCGTTAATTCTATTGGTGTGTCTTCGAATAAAATATAAGATGATAGTTCTATACTTGCTGATAGATCTGATTCCTTACTTAACTTTCTCGAATTTTTTACAAAAGCATTGGGGTTTAATAGATCCCATTGATTTTCATTGACAGGCTGTGAATAGACGGGATATTTTATAGATTTTTCAAATGCTTTAGAGACGCTTTTTAACTGTAGTTTCATCGCGTTATTTTGAAAGTGTGCTTGTTGATCGTCTTTGTCAGGATCAGGCGATAAAATAACAACAGACTTGAGCGGCACTAAGCGTGCTGTTTTTAATGTTGAATCTGTTTGTGCGGAGTATTTCGTTGGCTGAGGTAACGGGGTATTTATAAAATATACATACCCCGTTAGTACTGCAGTCGCAACGATGCTCAAGAGAGCAATCGTCTTTTTCATATCAGTCGCTTTTAGTTGCTTAGAGAGTTAAAAACAACCTGTGACATAGTCTGGTTTTCAGAGTCAGTCACATACTGATGAATTTCTTTGTTACGACTCCAGCGCAACCACCAGGGTGTTTCATCAGCCGTATAAGTGCTTAAGCTGGTGTTAAGGCCAGAGGTAAAGTTGTTGTTTACATAGGTCATTTTGTTACCAGTGACATTGGTAATCGTATCAACGTGTCCGGTACCGTCACCCATAAGAACCGGGTAGTGGTAGCTCAGTAATGCGGTCGGACCCTTTACGGAAGTTTGTTCACCGTCGAATGCAACTGAACTTGAGCAGCTGTCAATCGCTTCTGCCATTACAGATCCACAGGTTGAGTGAGCAGGAACAACGCCATCATCATCGCCTAAAATGTAAACATTGAGAGCACTAACGGCTGTACCGGTATAACGTAAATGAGGAATTTGCATTGGTTCAGTACCTAGGTTACGGGCATTAACCGGTTGTAAATCAATCAAAACACCTAAATCTTCAGGTGCGGGTATACCATCCAGGAAAACAGCAACCGCTAGATTATTGATGGGATTAATGTCTCCATTTGCAACACCCACTGCAACGTCAGCAACTTCAGTTCCGCCGCCAGCTCCGGCAAAATCCAGAACCGTAATGATATTTAATGGTTCAAGACCGGCTGCAGATAACCAGTCTTCCTGATGAGCTAAAAAGTAACGCGTGGTTAAATCACCGGTTGAAATGGTGACCATAACGCAACCATTGTCACATAAACCTGCCTGAGAAATTTCTACGGCCTGATCATACATTTGTGATGCGATTTTACCTTCAACTCGGCCATCTGAACCCCAGTCTAAACGGGCTTCACTGTTTTCTAACCAGAACTCGGTTTGAGCCCAAACGGCTTCGCCGTTTAATCTAACCTGTGCATCACTTGGTTTGCCGTTGATGTCATCTGATTGAAAGCCGTGAACAAGAATTACGTTGTGACCTGCAATTTGTGCGTTTGCTGAACTTGCCATAGAAAATGATATTGCTAAAGCAATACCTGATAACGTTATATTTTTCATTTTTATTCCCTGATAATTACTTTGTTAGTTTAATGACTAACTTGAGTAAATATAATTAATGCGATTTTCGCAGGCAGAAATTTACTATATTGATCGCCTGAATACATAACGAATCAAGGCTTGTGTGATATATATCACATAGGCGTTTTTGGTGATTGGAAAGATTAATACTATGCTAAATATAGATATCTGATTATTATAAAAAATAATTGTTTTATAAAAGCCTGCTAAACATGCCAATATAAATGTTTCAAATAACATAGCGTAAAAATAGTTAATGAAATAGTTAATATAAAAATATTAATCTATATTTTTTATTTATGCGGGCGAGTTAGTCGTTCAGTCGGAAGTTAAAGTGTAAATATAATAAGTATCCATCTGCACAGATGATAGTGGGTTAGTGCAAGTTATAATAAAGTAATATCTTATGATGTTGCTCGATAAAATAATAAATAGTAAACAGGCTGATTAATCCAAAAATGTTAATTAAGGCATTAGTGATTAATAAAAGAAAAAATAATAAAATAAATAAATTTAAGCTCTTGTTTGTGAATTTGATGTATATCATGGTAAATGGTTTTGATAAATAATAAATGTAGTGAGTGGTAAGAGAAGCAGGCTAAATTTTGTTTATTATCATGGTTGAGTTGGTGTGATATAAGTGATTAACCTTTTAAACGGAACGCTCCATGAAAAGTCATTGTTAAAACAGTATGTAACTGTCCTTACTTCCTTAAATGATCTCGATTTTGGCTTCCAATATATATCAGTCCCAGATCAGTAAACCTTTTCATATAAAGTTCAAAGGTTTTATCATGGGGAGTATAAATAACCGGGTAAGTAATGCTGCCACCTATAAGCTTTTTGTATTGCATTCCTTTTTTGAGTTTCTCCCATCCCTGCATTTTGTCCGGGCAGCGTGTGTTGTTGTCACAGTAGGATTCAATTTTGCGTGCGATTAAATAAAATTCATCTTTTGCAATGTTATATGAGTGTTGAGAATGAAGATTAATGCCAATCGCAATAATGGAAGTGAGTGCCGGCCTGAGAAGGTGTTTTTTATGTTTACTAAAATTAAATAATTTAATCGAAATGCTGATAATACTGATCAATAAGAAAATCAGAGATACACCAGATAAAAAAGTAAGCGAAATTCCATTTTTAGAAAGAAATAATAATAATGTTAAAGGTGGCAGGATCTGTTTTAGCCAGTGAGTGAATGCTTTCATATTAAGTCTGTGGTTTGTGATCAGCGTTTTGCCTTGACCAGTGAATCGCATAGTCGATGATACGGACAATGCGCTGGTGAATCATGTCGGTATCATAGCCGTAACCATCATTGGAGCCAGCTGATAGCTCGCGCAAAGCAATGGAAAGTGGCTGTAATTGCGCGGCAATTCTGTTTTTAAAGTTTGAGTCTGATATCGAGTTTCTGGTCAGAATATTTTTAGCCTGTAGTATTATTTCAGATGCCATGGATAGATCGTAGCGGGCTTTTTCAGGTATGGAGACGATTCTTTGCTTTCTGTTGTTAAGGCGAGATTCAATTAATGTGGCTTCATTTTCGGTAAATAACAGATAAGCCTGCAAAATTAGCGGCATCTCATATTGTAGGATTGCGTACACACCTTCCTGCTGAAGTAAAATATCAATATCAGGCGTATTAATGCTTGTTCCGATGCTAAGGCTTTCGGGTCTGGAAATATTATTATGAGTTATAATAATAGTGGAGTAGTGGCGATTACCGTATCTGCTTCGGGCAATGTTCCAGAGGGTATCCCCCTGTTTTAATTGATAACGGTTGCGGGATGTTTCATTAGCGCTGGTTGTAACAGAAATGTTGTTAGCTGCCTGCGTAGTTAGCATGACAAAAAAACAGAAAATAAAAATAATATGTCGAGATAGTTTCATGTCCTACCCGTGTCAGCGCATGATTTAATCATGAGAGTCATTAGATTTATGGCGTAAATTAGTGCCATCAGCCGTCTTTACTATTACACATGCAGCTATCAGTAATCAAGGGTGACTTGCCGTTTAAAGCAATAATTCACGTCGCAGAAATTAATATGCTTTGGGTCGTAACAGAACAGACTATTCGTCTCTCAGTGCGCAATGCTTTGCATCTTGCTGATAGTCAAAATTATAGGTCTATTGTGATTGCTCTTGTTGGTGCAGATTTTAAGAGTGGCTGATTTGTAATCAGCCAATTATTATTGGGTTGAAGTGGTTAAACGTGATTATTAATAAACCATAATGGAAGCTGAAGTTTGGATTATTTAACAGGTGGAGTGAATTGATATTTACGGTAATAAAATAAGCCCAGATAGCTCGATTTATAAAAAGAGCTATCTGGATGTTATTATTTTTTTAAGCTGATTTGATATGCGTTCATAATAAGCATAAGCCGCACGTTATACTTCGCGCTGAGTTAGCCTTATGTTATTCACTCGACGAAAAAAGGCTAACAGTGAAGTAAGTATCAGCAGATAAACGGACAGAGACCCGGACGAGCTCGATGTCGGGGTAGTGCCCGAATTGCTTGAGTCAGCAGTCGTAATATCAAACTGACCACTAACGCCACCTATGGTTAGTGTTACCGATTTTGTGCTTAGCGATGAATTTGAAGAAGTAGCACGTAATTGCACCGTATTGCCATTTACAACTGTGCCTGATGTTGAGGTATAAGCACCGCCATTAACTGACATTTCACCACCGTTAATGCTGATTGGGGTTTGCGCATCGATGCCGCTGATAGTAATCACATTCGAAACGATCAGTGCATTATTTTCTGCACCGGTGGCATCAGTAAAACTAAATGCATTCGGCGTGGTGTCAGGTGCTGCAATAACATTAACTGTGCGGGTGACTTCGGTTGCAGCATTCCCCGCTGCATCACTGATGTTATAGGTAATAATGTAACTATCTACAATGTTTACATTTACCGGATTAACCGTAATAATGTTGGCGCTAATATTACCATCAGTATCATCGCTCGCAGTTGCGCCGGCGTCGGTGTAAGTTCCTCCCACAGAGCGATTGATTGTTGTGCTGCCGGTTAACAAAATAACCGGTGCGGTGGTATCGGATAATACATTACTTATGTTGCTGAGATACAGACGTAATGTGCCGGTACCCAAAACAACAGATGCGCCGGTTTCATCGTTCTCATTCTCAGCGCCAATAATAAAATCAGCAATGCCGTCACTATTCAAATCGCCCATGCTACTAATAGCGTGACCAAAACGGGAAGCTTGCTGGGTACCAAAAAAAGGCCCTGCTGATGGTGCAAAAAAAGTATTGTGTAAAATTTCACTGCCATCGGCACCGGAGTAAAAACGAGCGGTTCCGTTAAAGTTTCCGTTACGTGATTCATTGGATCCACCGACGATAATGTCATTTATCTCATCACCATCAATATCACCTGCATCTGCAACCGAACGACCAAAATCATTATTGCCGTTATCACCAATAATGGTTAATAAAACCGAGCCGTCACAGCCAGAATAAACACGTACGACACCGTAGCTATTTCCATTGGCATTATCTTCGTCCTGAGAACCCACGATAATATCATCACAGTTGTCAGCGTTAATATCACTTAAACCACTCACGCCTGTGCCATTAGTAGAATTACCGAACTTGCCCCTTGCGGTATCACCGCCGGTCAATGTGTGTAGCAACGTGCGGTCTTTGCCTGAGTAAACATAGACACGTCCCGGTACGTTAACACCATCATAATAAGCATGTGCGGATACGATGATATCCGGCACATTATCATTATTAATATCAGCGCCACCACTAATGGAGTCACCCAGTTGTTCGCTATTACCTGAAAATGACTGGCCATTAAAGGTGTATAGCACGCTGCCATCTATACCTGAGTATAAACGGGCAACACCTGCGCAGGCACCACTTGCATTGGCCTGGCAAAAAGCGCCAATCAGAAAGTCATCATAGTTATCGTTATTAACGTCGCCCAGGCCGCTCACAGAACTACCTAACCCTGCACCAAAGGTGCTGAATGTGCCATCGTATGAATACAGCACACTACCATCGATACCTGAATATACGGTGGCACTACCGGCGCGGTTGCCGCCGTTATCATCAGCCGGTGCACCAATGATGAAATCATCGTAGCCGTCATTATTCACATCACCTGCACCACTAACGGATTCACCAAAGCGGTCATCATTTGAATCGCCGGTAAATGCGTATAATTCGGTACCGTCAATGCCGGAATAGACATAAGCAAAGCCGGTGTTCAAGTTGCTGCCGGAAGCGCCAACAATAAAGTCCTGCACACCATCATTATTAACGTCGCCCGCCACTTTTGCAGCAGAGCCAAAACCATATTGTGCATTAGCACCATAGATAAGCTGAGATACTTCGTGAATGAGTATGGGTGTGCTGGCGGCATTGGAAGGGTCAAAGCCGTAGAAGATTTCGGTGGCATCATTAACGCCATCACTGTCGCTATCAACCGCAAAGGCCGGTGCTGCAACAAGAGAGGTGAGTAAAATAAGATGTGAAGAGATGTGACAGAAAGATCGAACGGGTGAATTTAACAACATTTAATTACCTTTTAAAGCCGCCAGGATAGTGACTGACAGCTGTCCATATATAAAATTAGAATAGGTATGATCATATAGACAGGGTGTTTGAATTCACACTAGCCAAATGGCTAGTATTTCGCTCGGAGGTTTCGAATAAGGCGGGTCAGAGATCAATAGTTTCTAATATTAGAGCTTATTATTCTCTGGCCCTGTTATCGTGCTGTTTTCGCGTCAATTAAAAAGTATAAGTGTTTTCTACCAGCTCTAATATTTTATCGGCGGTAACCGGCTTACTAAAATAATAACCCTGTACCATTGGGCAACCCAGATCGCGTAAAAACTTTGCCTGTTCAAATGTTTCAACTCCTTCTGCCACTACATTATATCCCAGCGCCAGTGACATATTCACAATGGTACTTACCATTAATGCAGATGCCGGTTCGTGGGGAAGTTCTCGGATAAATGCCTGGTCTACTTTAAGCGTATCGATAGCAAGCTGTTTTAATACTGATAACGAAGAATAGCCTGTGCCAAAATCATCTATAGCGACCTTGATGCCTTTGCTTTGTAGCATCTTGCATATTTTTATATGTGACTCAGGGTTACGTGTCTGGCTTTCTGTTATTTCTATCTCCAGGTCACCGGGCTGTAATGCAAAATTATTTATTGTCTGAGAAATTTTTTCTGAAAACGATTTAGAACTAAAATGTTCTGATGATATATTGATTGCCATACTGATATTTGTCTTTTTTTCTTTCCATACTTTTTGTTGCTGACATGCGGTATTTAAAACCCATTCACCTATATTATTAATGAGCCCGATTCTTTCAGCGACACTGATAAATTTATCCGGAGGTACCATCCCGCGCACAGGATGCTGCCAGCGAATTAATGCTTCTACCCCTGTGATTTTTCCGCTACTGAGAGTTATTTTTGGTTGGTACCAGAGCTCAAACTCATTATTTAGTAGCGCATTTTGCAGGTCAGCTTCAAGCTGTAACCTTTCTATTGAGTCTGTCGTCATCTGTGCATCATAAAATGCATATGACTGTTTACCATTTTGTTTAGCGCTATACATAGCTGTGTCGGCAGCTTTTAACAGGGTGTTGACCTGTTCTCCATCGTCAGGATATACCGCTATACCTATGCTCATTCTGGGGCTATAAACTTGTGATCCGATTTCTATTGTGTTTTTAGATAATGCCAGGCACCTGTCAGCTACATTGCTTGCATCTATTCCTTCATTAATTTCCTCAAGAATCACACAAAATTCATCACCACCCAGGCGTGCAATAAAATCGATTTCTCTTAACTGATCTCTTAAGCTTGTCGCGATGTACTTTAAATATTCATCGCCTTTATCGTGGCCCAGAGTGTCATTTATTTCCTTGAATCCATCAAGATCTATATAGAGTATTGCAAGCCGGGATTTTTTTCTCTTTGACTGTTTTATCTGTTCTGTTAAGTACTGATGAAAGTGGCTTCGATTAGCTAAACCCGTTAGCTCATCAAAGTACGCCATATCAAAAATTTTCTTTTCAGCCGATTTAATAATAGAGATGTCCTGCACCGTTCCCAGAATTGAGACAGTACCGTGCGAATCTTCTATTCGCTTAATGATCTGGTTCATAACAACCCAGTCATCGTCTTTGTCTGATTTGATTCGGTACTCAACCACGGCATCATTGCCCGTTGTTACAACAGACTCTATTGCCATTTTTACTCTTCGTCTGTCATCTTGATGCACCATTTTAATGCACTCTTCCATGGATGCTTCTCTTCGGTTCAAGTTGCACATTCTTGCCAGGTTGAGAGATAAACTCAGTAAAGGTGATTGCATATCCCACTGCCAGTATCCAATGCGTGCAATTTTTTCTGTTGTAGATAATAATACGAGATTATGCTCTTCAGTATCCTGTCTGAGTGTAATCAGTTCCTCATAATTTTTACCTATTTTGTGCCCTCCCGTCATTAAAAAGCCAAAGTACAATATGCTTAATGCTGCCAGCTCCATTGCAAACTGCTGGTTTTCCCATAACAAACGACTTTCCATTATGAGTAGAAGGATACTATGGTAGATAACGATTAATTTACTGTCATAAGATAAAACCGCTAACGTGCCACCGGCTACTCCACATAAGCCCAGTATCAATAACACCTGATATTCCGGATACCCAATCGGATAGATAAGCCACATTGCTGACCCCCAGACAACTGCAGCCATGTAAGCACCGGACTTAAAGTAGATATTCCATTTGTTGCTGACGTCACTGCCAGGGATTAATCCAGAATAAAAATATGCAGTAAGCCATCGGTATGCGCTTACCGTCATCATTATAAAGAACCATTCCCATGCTTTTTGCGGATCGGATCTGGGGCCTATAATCAACACTATAGCTAAAGCAGCGATAAGGCTTCCTATAGTGGATAAGGGTAGGGCCTTAAACAACAGTTCAGTTTGTTTAAGATGTATAGAAGATGAATTGTTGGAAGGTTTATGCATTAATACAGGTGTTTCGTAAGTTTTATGGCTTACGTGAGTATAGTTTATTATTTAAGAATTTCTGATGGGCTTGATCGTGAATGATCTATGAGATGATTTAAAGCAGATGCTCATAATGTTAGAAATGAAAAGGTTTGATCGTTAGCTTTTTATTTTTTGCAGAGGGACAGGTGTTACTTTCAGTGTATTGTTTTTTACATATTTCATATAAATCAGGAACAATGAACGTTCGGTTTATATAGGCCTAATGGTCCATAAGTGCCGAATAACCAGTTTGAGGGTCAGACCTTATAATTTACACATATGTGAAATGTAAGGCCTGACCATGGGTTGTTTTGAGATTATTGGGTTCTTACTATTTACAATGTTTCTTATACTATTGTTCACTGGTGAATGTCATCTAAAGAGGTCAAAAACAATGACCTGTATCAATAAATATAGCGTTTTCGGTGCATTGAAAGATAGGTCGGCGTAGTATTTTAGTATAGAAGTACTCTCCCTTATTTTTGTAGTATTAACTATTGCAGGAGCTGAAATAAATGAGTAACGAGCAAAACGATACACCACAAAAAGAAGAAAAACTGTCATTGGTAGAGGGTGCTGAATTTACTGATACGGCTGATTTAGATTTGAAGATAAAAGAATATAAAAAACTCAGAAAAAAAGCTTATCGCAAGTTCCAGCAGGAAGAGGATCTTAAACCCTTTCAGGCTGAATTAATAAAAATGCAGCAATATTTAGAGAAAAATAAGAAGCGCATGATTATCCTGTTTGAAGGCAGGGATGCAGCGGGTAAGGGCGGAACTATTCGTCG
>CAZHEA010000095.1:0-10708 GCA_964531165.1 uncultured Thiotrichaceae bacterium | reverse complement strand
GATTTCTTCTAAATATTTCAACACACCACCTTGCAAATGATAAACGTCTTTAAAGCCCTGCTCTTTTAAATAAGCGGTGGATTTTTCACAGCGAATGCCACCGGTGCAAAACATCGCAACTTTTTTATGTTTATTCGGGTTTAAATTTTGTTTTACATATTCAGGAAATTCACGAAATGTTTGTGTTTCGGGGTCAACCGCATTTTTAAATGTGCCAATCGCGGTTTCATATGCATTACGTGTATCGACTAAGATTACATCCGGATCTGAAATTAATGCATTCCAGTCGGCGGGTTTTACATAGGTGCCCACGACCTGGTTCGGGTCTATTCCCTCTATGCCCATCGTTACGATTTCTTTTTTTAATTTTACCCGGGTGCGGTAAAACGGCATGTTGTTATCGTAGGAGGTTTTATAGCGAAGCTCTGCCAGACGGGTGTCAGATTTAAGCCAGTCTAATAAAGAGTCAATCATCTGCTGGCTGCCAGCAACGGTGCCATTAATGCCTTCACGAGCTAATAAAAGTGTGCCTTTAATTTTTTTTTCCAGCATCAGATCGAGCAGAGGCTGACGGAGTTGTTTGTAATTATCTAGAATCACAAAATGATAAAGGGCGCAGATGACGACCTCTGATTGAATTTGGGGCATAAGTATTTACCTGTGTGCTGCAAGCTGGAACGTAAATCCAGTGCGTTTTAATAAGCTGCGGATTATACCTGAATGTGCGGGCAGGGCACAGGCTATGGCTTGTCACTTTATCCGATAGATCAGCCTATTACTCTGAAAGGCTGATATTTTCACACTGAATTTTTGATGATAAGCCGCATTAGCTGATATAACTGCTATAAATATGAGATATAAAAACAATGTCAAAACCATCATAAATTCCAGGGGATTGGTTATATGAAATGGTACCAGTCGCTTAAAACACATATTGCTGCCGCATTAATTTTTCAGTTAATACTGATTATTATTATGTCGGCTTTCAGTGTATATGAGTTGAGTTTGCGTAAGCATGATTATGCCGTATTGAATCTGGCCGGTCAGTTAAGAGTCACTGCTCAGAATCTGGTGTCAGAAAGTCATAACTATAAGGTCTCTGCACCACGAGATTATGAAAGCTATGAGCGTGATCTGAAGTTTTATCATAAAAATATTCTCAAGCAGATAGATGCCTATTCTGCGATTATTAGTGATTTTGAAAGTCGTACACTGTCGGCTGAACTAACCGGCCAACCTGAGCCTATATATTGTAACTGGGATGAGCAGTCCATTAGCCAGCTCGATGATACCGCACGTAACTGGCGTGAGTTCGAGGCCGGGCTAATCAGTGCAATGGGGGATGATCCGCAGGCACCGAGGCTGGAGTATGCGGCTGAATATATCGTCGAGAATGCTGAGGACCTGACAATAAAAACCGGTCAGCTGATGTCTGCCTTTCAACGTATGATGGAAGTGAAGCTGGATAATATTAGTCACCTGAATATTTTAGCACTTGTTGTTTTTATCGTCATAAATATTATTCTGCTATTCGTGTTTTTTAAAAAAGTATTTCAACCTTTGGATGCAACACGCTGTGTTTTTGAAAAAGTCGCTAATGGAAACTTAGATAGTCGTGTTGTTGTTGACTCAAGTAATGAAATTGGTATTTTAAGTGAGTCTTTCAATCGCCTGACACAGCGTTTATCTTCGCTGTTCAGTCTGACTGAAAAAATTCATCAGGCAAATAACCTGGATGAAAGTCTGGCATTTTTTTATGATGAGTTTAAAGCCTTTTTTCCCGTTGACTGGGTTGGTATGTTGCGACGGTCGCATAACACGGGTCAATTTACACTTGAGCGTATCTACTCTGATGAAGTCGTTTGTCTAAATGAAAATGCTGCATTTAGTGATAGCGATCCACTATTAAAACAGGCGCTCAGTCTGCGTCAGCCGATTACGATTAATCAGATTGAAGATGAAAATAGTTCGCTGCTATTACAGAAATTATTAGCATGTGAGTTAACTTCAGTGCTTTCACTACCAATGGATTGCATGAATAACGATGATATTATTTTGCTAATTGCGGCTAAAAAAACCGATGCCTATTTACCTCATCACATGGAGTTATTGGGTAACTTAAAAAACCAGTTAAGTCATAGTTTAGATAAAACAATTGGCATGGAAGGTCTGGTCATTTCAGCAATAGAAGGTTTGGCAAAGCTGGCAGAAAGTCGTGATCCGGAAACCGGCGATCACTTAACCCGCATGAGTTTATATTCTGCAATTATTGCCGAGCAGCTTTCTAATGATTCGCCCTACAGCCAGGATATTAATGCTACATACATCCGGGATATATTACGTTTCTCACCGATGCATGATATTGGTAAGGTCGGCATTGAAGATAGTATTTTATTGAAGCCAGGTAGGTTGACCAATGAAGAAAGGCTGGAAATGCAGAATCATCCAGTTATTGGTGCGAAAGTGTTACAGCGTTGTGAGCAACAGATGAATGATCTTGGGCGCAGTATATTTAAAATTGGTATAGAAATTACCGCATGCCACCATGAGAAATATGACGGTAGTGGATATCCGGCAAATTTAAAGGCAGATGAAATACCATTGTCGGCTCGCATTGTGGCGGCAGCAGATGTGTTTGATGCGCTTACATCAAAGCGGCCTTATAAAGATGCCTGGCCGGTTGAAAAGGCGTTGGCAGTTATGCGAGAGGATGCGGGCACGCATTTTGATCCACTGGTTATTGTCGCATTAGAGCAGGCTATGCCACAGGTAATGGCGGTTTATAATGAGCACAAGCATGTGTAAGTGCTTAAAAAATAATCAGGGGTGGTGGGATCTGTTAATTGAGAATTAACTCATATAAAAAATAAGGTTGAATCTATATTAGAAATCTATTAAATTGCACCCGCCGAAAGGTATCCCCCCCCTACAGAATAGATTGAGAGAAGTAAGATGTTAGATGCAACAATGGTTTTAGCGGTTTTAGGCGTAATGGGTTCAATTACAGTTTTTGGTGTGTTGGGCTATAGAATTACCCGCTTAATGAAGACCTGTAATTCAGACAATTTGTAAAAGATTTAACGTTATAACGCAAATTTTATTTAAACCGTTATACTCCCTCTCCCTCTCCCTCGCCCTTTGGATGAGGGTAGGGGTGAGGGGAATTTAAATCTCTCCCAACCCGTCTTTTTCTAAGAGGGGGCAGTATAATTTTTGTAGATATTTATGTCAGGCCTGTCATGTTCAGAAACGACTTCAGTCTATACTCATAGAGTTTAAAAATTAAACCGGTTTAACCCGAAATTTTCCGACATCAATCGAACACACCTCAACTCGGCTTGCAGAGCTTATTTCATCGACTCCTGCATCTTTATAGATTTCAACTTTCCATTCAATACCGGAGTACTGCGTTGTTCCCGGTTTTAGTAAACTGATATCCTGTTGCAGTACAAATTCGTAGCCGACTAAATCACTGCTGTTATCTTTTTCCGGTACGTCTGCATTTTGTAATTTTTTCAATGGTTTCCATAGTGCGGCGGTGACAAGAGCTGAGCATATTGCCGTGCTGGCCATGCCGACCTCCCATGTTTCATTTAAGATGCCTGCCATCATTAACAGCCCACTGATAATGGCGCCAATGCCGCCAAATAATAATAAGCCAGTGACCAGTCCGGTGCTGACTTCTATGGCTAGCATTAAGAAACCGAGTAAAATCCAGAACTCAGCCTGATGGCTATTAATATATTCGGCAATCATTTTTATGATCCACCGGGCTTTTTATTGAGCGTGTTAATAATGGTCATGGCTTCTGCCACCATGCTTGAAGCACCCGTTGCACTCTCGGGAAGTAGTACAACGGATGACTCTTTCGCAATAGCGCGTTTAGCCTCAATAGCCTGACCCGCAAGATCTAGCTGTATGGCTTTCTGGCCCTCTTCTGTATCAGCTACCTTACCAATAGTTTCAATGGCTTTGGCTTTGGCATCAGCGACGGCAACAATAGCCTGCGCCTCGCCTTCTGCTCGCAGTATTTGTTCGGCACGATCGGCTTCAGCGGTTAACACGGTTGCGCGCTTCTGGCCTTCTGCCACGTTAATCGCCGATTGGCGCTCACCTTCTGACTGTAAAATAGAGGCGCGTTTATCGCGCTCGGCTTTCATCTGACGTTCCATTGCTTCGAGTACTGAGCGAGGTGGCTCAATGTCTTTTATTTCATAACGTAATACCTGAACGCCCCAGGGTTCAGCCGCCTGATTTATACTGTTTACTATATTTACGTTTAATGAATCTCTTTCTTCGAATGTTTTATCTAAATCTATTTTACCAATTTCAGAGCGCATAGTCGTTTGCGCTAACTGAGTAACAGCATAAGCGTAGTTGTCTACACCGTAAGAGGCTTTATATGGATCCAGAACTTTTAAATACAGCACGCCGTCTACAATCAGAGAAATATTATCTTTAGTAATTGCACCCTGGCTGGGTACATCAGCAGCCTGTTCTTTTAGTGAACGGTTATAGGAGACCTTATCTATAAATGGAATCATAAAGTTTAAGCCGGCTACCATGGTCTGGTTATATTTACCAAATCGTTCAACGATAAAAGCCCGGTTTTGCGGTACAAATTTAACCGATTGTTTGAGTAAAATAAAAATCAGGATGGCGAGACCAACCCAGAAACTAAAAACAAAACTTAATATTTCATCAACAATCATTTTGTGTAATCCTTAAAGTTTTTACATAAATAAAACTATTTAAGCACGGAAAAAATAGCATTACAAAGCTGTTTGGTGTCCGCCTCATTAATAATAAATGGTGGCATTAAATAAACCAGTTTGCCGAAGGGGCGAATCCACACACCCTGATCTACCAGTGCAGATTGAATGATTTTCATGTCAACTGCTTCATGGCATTCAACCACACCTATAGCACCCAGTATGCGCACATTTTTAACTTTAGCAAGTGTTGAACAGGGGGTGAGGTACAACTGTAACCAGTGTTCAATATTAGATATATTTGTTTGCCAGTTAGAGTGCAATAAAATATCGATACTGGCATTGGCCGCGGCACAGGCCAGTGGGTTCGCCATAAACGTCGGGCCATGCATAAATACACCGGGGTTGCCATTGGAAATTGTTTCGGCGATTTTCTGATTAGTGAGAGTTGCAGCCAGGCTAAGGTAGCCACCGGTTAGGGCTTTGCCGATACACATTATATCAGGCTGTATGTGTGTATGGTCGCAGGCAAATAGTTTTCCTGTACGACCGAAGCCGGTAGCAATTTCATCAAATATTAAAAGTACATTAAACTCATCACACAGTACGCGTGCCTGATTTAAATAGTCAGCAGAATAAAAATGCATGCCACCGGCACCCTGTACAACAGGTTCTAATATAAACGCGGCAAGATGTGAGTGGTGGGTGGTTAATACACTGCGTAAGCTTTCTATATCAGTAGCATTGCAGGGTGCATTAAATGCACTGCTGGGGCTGTCGATAAAGATTTGTTGTGTAAGTGACTGATTAAATAAACTGTGCATACCGGTGATCGGATCACAAACTGACATGGCGCCAAATGTGTCGCCATGATAGCCGCCACGAATGCTAAGAAAAGTTTGCTTATCCGGCTGCTGTTTATCATGCCAGTATTGAATGGCCATTTTCATTGCGACTTCTACAGCCACTGAACCTGAGTCGCTAAAGAAAACTGACTGTAGCGAATCAGGAGTAATATCAACCAGCGTTTTAGCCAACTCAACAGCTGGTGGATGAGTGAGTCCGCCGAACATAACATGGCTCATTTTTTTTATCTGAGCTTCTAGCGCCATATTTATCTGAGGATGATTGTAACCATGAATGGCGCTCCACCATGAAGACATACCATCAATCAGCTCACGATTATCTGCCAGTTTCAGGCGTACGCCTTTAGCCGAGACGACGGGGAATACGGGTAAGTCACTTGCCAGTGACGAATAGGGGTGCCAGATATATTGTTGATCGAGCTGTAGCAGCTGTTGATATTGATGCATGTTTTCAGGCTTGAATAAATGAAATAACACTTTACCTTAAGCACGTGTAGAGGTCGATTGGTTTGGTTGATTTATAGCCAGTAGATATTAAATCGAGTTAAAATGCACATATGAACAGGGTCAGGCAGGAATCGGCAGATGGAAAAAGAACGATATAGAATGCAGGATAAATATGGTGAGGTGGTGGTTATAGACGCTGCAGACAAACGCATCCTGAATTTTTCATCTACTCTACAACAAAGTGCGATATACATTGATAAACCGTGGAGCCTGTTACACGAATATACACAAACTATGCTGCTCGGTTTCGCTTTTGTAGATGCCAGAAGCACACTTATACTCGGCCTGGGAGGCGGAGGCCTTGTGAGTTGTCTGAGCTATTATTTTCCACAAATTAATATTGATGCGGTGGAAATAAGGCAGAGTGTCATCGATGTGGCATACGAATGGTTCAGCTTGCCCTGTAATGAGAATGTAAAAATTATATGTGATGATGCCTCTGATTATATTCAGAGGCTGCAAGTATCAAGTATTGATATAATATTTAGCGATTTGTATGAAGCACAGGGTATGAGTGAAATGCAACGTCAAAGAGAGTTTATTACGGATTGCTACAACGCTTTGAATGTAGACGGTTGCTTAGCTATTAACTACCATGAATTAGCGGATGACTCTGATGTAATAACGCATATAATAACGCTGTTTTCCGAAGTGTTTGTTTGTGATGTGTTTAAAGGTAACTGGGTATTGTTCTGCATAAAGTCTGATGCACATACTGATGATAAGGTATTGAAATTAAAGGCATCCGGACTGGAAAAGAAAGTCGATTTACCGATGAAATATTACTGTAAGCAGTTACGTAAGCTTTCTTTGTAGTGGATTGTTGTTGTCTAAAATATAATTATTTCTGATTAATATTTTTTATCAGAATTAGAGGTTTAATATTGAAAATTATAATTCGTTCAGTAACAATAATAACGATAATAGTGATGTTGCTTTCATGCTCTGCGAAAAACAATAAGCTAGATATAGTCGCACCAGAAAATTACTCTGTAATAGACGCGGTTGTATATGTGTATCGTCAGCATTCAATGGCAAATATTATGGTATCACCAAAAATATTGTTTGATACTGGCCAGTCAATAGACATTAAAAACAATCAATATCAGTATGTTGTGTTTAAACAGGATGAAAAACTTGTGAAGCGGCGCATTGATATTGAAGTGGCTAATCGTTATGGTGGAGTACATACGTTAAATATAAATACCAGACAGGGTGAGGTTGTCTATTTGCGACTTAGTACATCCCTTAAATTTGAAAAAAATCAACCTTATAATCGACAGTTTAATCTGCAGAAAGTAGGCGGACAGATCGCCATGTCAGAAATTCGGAAAATAACTTATGCAGGGCCTACAAAAAATAAAGAAGATACTGGTCGCTTGACTAAGCAAGAGGTTGAGGCAGAAAATCAGCCAGAATCTCAAGCAGACGAGCAGTATACAATTATGAAAGCTCGAAACCCATTTAATAAATAAACGACAGGAAAGGATTGCTCATCATGCAAAATCAGGATAGAAAAACAATGATTCAACAGGGGTTTGATACGGTAGCCAGTGGTTACGATCATCCTGCCCTGGCTTTTTTTCCACAAACAGCCAAAAGTATGATGGAGTTGTTAGAGTTAAATTCAGATAACTTGTTGCTTGATGTTTGTACAGGTACAGGTGTAATAGCACTGGCAGCAGCAGAGCTACTACATAAAGGTAAAGTGACCGGTATTGATTTATCTGATGGCATGCTACAACAGGCAAAACATAAAGCAGCCGTAAAAAACTTAAATAATACAGAGTTTTTACAGATGGATCTGGATGCGCTTGAGTTTGAAAAAGAAATATTTGATGTCGCCTGTAGTAGTTTTGGCTTGTTTTTTTTAGAAGATATGACCAGGGGCTTAAAAAATATTGCCAGCGCTGTAAAGCCAGGCGGAAAAATTGCGATTAGTACGTTTACCGGTGATGCGTTTTTGCCTTTTTCAGATATGTTTTTAACGTGTTATCAGTCTTTTGGAAAAGAGGTAAAGGCGCTTTCATGGAAGCGCCTGTCTACTGAAGCTCTGATAAAAGAGCAGTTTGATGCAGTGGGGCTTACGCAACTAAAAATACATCACGTACCACTGGGTTATAAAATGACAGATGCGAGTATGTGGTGGGATGTGGTATGGAATGCGGGATATCGTGCATTGTTAAATCAGCTAACAGCCGAACAGCAAGTCGAGTTTAAAGAAAAGCACATGAGAGAAATAACACAGTTAGTAGGTAATGACGGTGTATGGTTTAATACTGAAGTGTTGATCGCTATTGCTGAAAAATGATTTAAATTCAGATGAAAAATACTTCAATATCTGTTGTAGCCATAATTAGTGCATAGACTTTATGCACATTAATACCTATTAAAAATATAATGACTCATTTAGAAATAGATAAATTAAATAGAAAATTCTCACTGAATACAGATCAGTGTCGGCTCGAAATAGTTAATGGAAAAGGCGATATTGCGCAGATACAGATTAAGAATCAACAGGCAAGTGCCGTTATCAGTTTGCAGGGTGCGCACTTGTTAAGCTGGATTCCAAAAGGCGAGGAAGATGTCATCTGGTTGTCTTCTGACGTGTATTTTGAAAAAGGAAAATCGGTGCGCGGAGGCATTCCAGTTTGCTGGCCCTGGTTTGGTGCGCACGAAAGTAATGCGGGCTATCCGGCACATGG
The DNA here is from genome assembly GCA_964531165.1 of uncultured Thiotrichaceae bacterium. Taxonomy (GTDB): domain Bacteria; phylum Pseudomonadota; class Gammaproteobacteria; order SZUA-229; family SZUA-229; genus SZUA-229. The sequence goes on along the minus strand of CAZHEA010000095.1, from coordinate 1,918 downwards.
TTTTGCACGTACGGTTTTGTGGGATATTAATGATACCTGTCAACTTGACTCGGGTGAAACACGGGTGCATTTTAAATTGAATATGTCCCGACTTAGTGGTCAAGTTAAAAAAATGTGTCCGGAGAATATAGAGATTGAATACTTGTTGACTATTGGCAGTACTTTAACGCTTGAGTTAACAACCCTGAATGATAGTGCTGAAATAATCACTATTTCTGAGGCATTACATACCTACTTTAATGTAGGTGACGTTACAAAAACATCTGTAACAGGCTTGCATGGCAAAGAATATTTAGATAAACCGGATGATTTCAAACGCAAAAAACAGTCTGGCGATATTAGTATTTCAGGTGAAGTTGATCGGTTATATATAAATACACAGGATGGTATTTTGATTGATAATATGAAAAGAAAAATTATTATTAACAAACAGGGGAGCAAGTCGACAATTATATGGAATCCCTGGAAGCAGGTAGCAGAGAAAATGGCTGACATGGGAAATAATGGGTATTTAAATATGCTGTGTGTTGAATCTGCAAATGCAGCTGAAAATAAAGTTAGTATCGCTGCGGGTCAGAGTCATACCTTGAAGGCGGTTTATAGTTTGCAGTATAAATTATAGAAAACTTATTTTGTTTCAATTTTAAAATTATCAAAACTTATGTAAGTGTCCGGTATATTCAGAAAATATTGTTCGGTAAAAAATGTTATTACAACCAGTATGAGCGCTACGAGGCTATGTACTGGCTCGCTGAATAATGTGCTATGGCCAATAAATACATTAATCGCTTCCAATATAATGAGTTTTTAAGAGAAAAGTATGCCTCATGCAGATAGTCTGCATAATACTTTAATGTTTATTTACAGATCATTGTACGGGGTGTGTTTTGTGATTGTTGTATTTGGGCATTAGACGGCTTCTCAGTTAGGAGAAAGTGTCCACCTTAACGGGGGAAGACCAGTCAGATTTGATCGCACTGTTTTGTTTTAACTGCACTGCCATAAAAAACACCTTAAAAGACTTTGGGTTAAACCCCAATAAACTTGATGGTGAAATGGGCTTAACCACTGTATTACATACCCACAATCGAAAATTAGATTATCACCCGCATATTCATGTCGTGATACCTGGTGGAGGTATTAATCAATCACGTAACCAATGGAAAAAGTTAAAAGTAAAATACTTATCGCGATATTTATACCGCGGCGTAATAAGTGAAAGAAACATCATTAAAAATGAAAACGGACATGTCACCTTTAAGTACATAAACAGCACGACAAAACAAACCGAGTATCGAACGTTAAAAGGTGAAGACTTTTTATACTTAATACTTCGCCTCGTATTATCGAGAGGTTTTAGACGTGTCAGAGACTACGTTTTTTTATATGCCAATGCAAAGACAACACTCAAACTGGTGCAGTTAATCCTGCATGTAAAACTTGAGGCAATAGCTCCACGCCCTAGAGCTGAATTTAAATGCCTGCATTGTCAGGCCGGTATGGTAATACGCGTCATTTGCCATGCAGAACGCTCGGGTTAATGTCAATGCGGTAAAAACTATAGGGTTAAATTTACAAAGGAGAAATAATGTTTTTAAACGGCTGTGAAACGCAGCTAATCACGCACGCCTAAAAATAACATCTTGGATAAAAAGATGCTATTACCCATAGAATGAAATTAGATATTTTCTTATATAAGGTCTGGAAGTTGGGCTTGTTCAACAACTGGATAAGATTGTGGATCGCTTCGCTCTCACGATTTATCCTTATTCGATAGGCGGCGCGGCGTGTAAAACCGGTCAACGTTAATTGACTTGTTAGGGCTTTATTACTATTATGTACGGAGTTACAGTACGTTTTATAGGTGAGCAAAATGGATACTATTAGTGTAAATAAATTTAGAGATAACCTAAAAACC
>CAZHEA010000094.1:0-10734 GCA_964531165.1 uncultured Thiotrichaceae bacterium | reverse complement strand
TGCTATTCCCTTAAGACCCATCAAAAATTCCGTTAAATCCAGTACTTTCAGCCATACCATCATGGGCGCATTTCCGTTACAATTCCCACCCGATAGATAATCCTGAATAATCAAGCTGTGAATATCGCTTAATCACAGACTAACAGGGTATGAGAAAACAGCTGAAGGCCAATTAAACTAATGACGAATCAAAGTTCATACACAAAGGAAGAGCTACTTAAATGCGGACACGGAGAATTATTTGGTCCGGGTAACGCACAACTTCCTGTTGATAATATGCTGATGATGGATCGCATCACCCTCATATCTGAAGAAGGTGGTGAATTTGATAAGGGTGAGATTCAGGCTGAACTGGATATCAGCCCCGAGCTGTGGTTTTTTGAATGTCACTTTCCCGGCGATCCGGTCATGCCCGGCTGTTTAGGTCTGGATGCAATGTGGCAACTGGTCGGCTTTTACCTTGGCTGGAAAGGACATCCGGGCAAGGGTCGTGCCCTGGGTGTAGGTGAAGTTAAATTTTCTGGTCAGGTTCTACCCACAGCCAAAAAAGTCAGTTACCAGATTAATATAAAACGGGTTATTGCACGGGGACTAATCCTTGGAATAGCAGACGGCGTTGTCATGGTTGATGGACGCGAAATTTATTCTGCTAAAGGGCTGAGAGTCGGCCTGTTTAGCTCAACTGATGAATTCTAGGTAATTAACAAAATGAAACGAGTTGTAATAACCGGATTTGGTATTGTCTCCTGTCTGGGAAATGACAAACAGTCTGTTACTGAGTCACTACGTGAAGGCCGCTCCGGCATTAAGTTCCAGGAAAAATACAAAGAGATGGGCATGCGTAGTCATGTTGCCGGCTCTATCGATATTGATCTAGACGAACATATCGATCGTAAAACCAAGCGTTTTATGGGAGATGCGGCGGCCTATACTTATATCGCCATGAAACAGGCTATCAAGGATGCGGGCCTTAGCGATGAGCAGGTTTCCAACCCACGCACCGGCCTGATCGCAGGTTCTGGTGGCGGCTCACCTGAAAACCAGGTACTGGCAGCCGATATATTGCGCGAAAAAGGTATTCGTCGCGTTGGCCCATATATGGTAACCCGCACTATGTCGAGTACCATATCAGCCTGCCTGGCCACGCCTTTTAAAATCAAGGGCGTCAACTACTCCATCAGCTCGGCCTGTGCCACTGGTACCCATTGCATTGGCAATGGCATGGAACAGATACAGCTCGGCAAACAGGATATCGTATTTGCCGGCGGTGGTGAAGAAGAGCACTGGGCTATGAGCATGTTGTTTGATGGCATGGGCGCACTCTCATCAAAGTATAATGAAACCCCGGATAAAGCATCCCGCACCTATGATGCAGATCGCGACGGTTTTGTAATCGCCGGTGGCGGTGGCGTGGTAGTACTCGAAGAACTCGAGCATGCCAAAGCCCGTGGCGCAACAATCTATGCTGAAATTATCGGCTACGGCGCCACCTCAGACGGACAGGACATGGTCGCTCCATCCGGAGAAGGCGCCGTACGCTGCATGCAACAGGCAATGGCTACGGTTGATGCTCCGATTGATTACATCAACACTCACGGCACCAGCACCCCGGTGGGTGATGTTGCTGAAACCGGCGCCATTAAAGAAGTTTTTGGCGAGAACATACCACCATTTAGTTCCAGCAAATCGTTGTGTGGACACTCACTGGGGGCATCAGGTGTACAGGAAACCATCTACTGTATGCTGATGATGCAAAACAATTTCATCCAGGCCTCTGCTAATATTGATACGCTGGATGAAAGAGTCGCAGATATGCCGGTAGTCACTAAGCGCGTAGATAATGCTGAGTTAAACACGGTAATGACCAATAACTTCGGCTTTGGCGGCACCAATGCCACGCTGATACTCAGCAAGTTTACGGATTAAACTGATCTCCATGCTGGCCTCTACAAATATCTAATGTTGTAGAGGTCAGGCTCATATTCAAACGCAGGGGCAACTCAATATCATATCATCAGAAACCCCACAGCACGATTTCGCCGCCCTCAATCCCGACCTGATTATTGACTCAGTAGAGTCACTCGGCCTGTTGAGCGACGCCCGTATTTTTCCGCTTAACTCTTATGAGAATCGGGTTTATCAGATCGGCATGGAAGATCCGGCGGTTTATGGCCCGAAAATCATCGGCAAATACTACCGTCCGAATCGCTGGACTAATCCGCAAATTCAGGAAGAACATGATTTCACCACAGAGCTGGCTCAACTGGAAATTCCGGTGGTCGCACCGCTGCAATTTAATCAGCAAAGCCTGCTCAGCCATGGTGACTTTCGCTTTGCACTCTACCCTCAAAAAGGTGGCCGCACCGCCGAGCTGGATAACCCCGAACATTTAGAATGGATTGGTCGATTTCTGGGACGCATTCACCTGGCCGGTGCCAGCAAAGCATTTACCACCCGTCCGCAAATATCAGTAGAGGATTTTGCGGTCACTAGCGCCAAATTTTTACTTGATAACCACTTCATTCCCGACTATCTGCTGGATGCCTATCAGACCCTCAGCGATGACCTGATCAATCTGCTCAAACAGCGCTTCGATTCAACACCTGTACCCAGCATTCGACTCCATGGCGATTGTCACAGCGGTAATATTTTATGGACAGATGCTGGCCCGCACTTTGTCGACTTTGATGACTGCCGTAGCGGCCCGCCGATTCAGGATATCTGGATGCTGCTGAGCGGCGATATCAATGAACAGCAGCAACAGCTCAACCACGTTCTTGATGGTTATTTTGAATTTGCCGAACTCGACTCGGCACAGCTGCAACTGGTCGAACCGCTGCGCACGCTGCGGCTGATGCACTATGCCAGCTGGCTGGCAAAACGCTGGTCGGACCCGAGTTTCCCGATGAACTTTCCCTGGTTTAATACGCCGAATTACTGGGAACAGCATATTCTAGAACTCCGCGAACAATTTTCCCTGCTTCAGGAATCAGAAAATCTGCACCTTTAAAATACAACTAAAACCACTCACTGACGATAGAATCTGCCAAATACACCCCAAAACGCTCGAAAACCCATGAATTAATCATGCTAAGCACCTGTATTTTTTATAAAAAAGGACTAAAATAAATTAAAATAGTAAATGGCTAAGACAATGACAAATTTAACATTGAAAATCACAACGCTACTCATTCTGACATTAAGCAGTACACCGTTAATGGCAAAAAGCCCATGGGCTGATGAAGAACCGGCGACAGCAGACCCCTCCTTTGCAGATAGCCAGCCTGCTGAACCGGCACCGCTACAAAATATACCCGTACCAGAAGCACAGCCAGAGACACTACCAGAGACACAGTCAGAGCCAATGGAAATCCAGCAAGTTACCATTAACCCGACCGAATCGGTTGAGTCAGTTGAACAGTTTGATTATCAACCCCAGGCTCAGGATGTTGTCACCGAGGATGTCCAGCAAGGTGATGTGCTGAATATAGATAACTCAACGGAAACGGTTGCAGTGAGAATACTCGACTTTCCACGTCGTGGCATGACAACTGATAAAGTTAAAAATGAACTCGGCGAGCCGGGTGAAATTGTTTCCGGCATAGGCCAACCGCCTATTAGTCGCTGGATTTATAATGACCGCACTGTTTACTTTGAATACTCTACCGTGCTGCATGTGGTCGCAAACTAAGCATCTTAAATGCTCCAGTACCTTTTCTACAAATGTGCCGGAGCTATAGCCCGGGCTATACACTCTCATCATTTCTAATCTAGTAACGACTGGTTTGTTAAATATTATTTAAACCATCCAGTATTTTTAAATGAATCCTTATTGCATATTCCCGCACTCATTCTCTGGCTCATTTTCCAGCCCGCTTCCGCGCACGTTTACTAACACACTCAGTCTTCCCTCACCGGTTACACAAATTTGGCATCCACTGTTAACTCAGAAAAAAATACAACTTTTTATTAAACGCGATGAATTAATTCATCCGGTTATTCAGGGTAACAAATGGCGTAAGTTAAAATATAACTTAGCCGCTGCTCAACAACATGAAAGCAATACTATTTTAAGTTTTGGCGGCGCCTACTCAAATCATTTACACGCCCTTGCCTACGCCGGAAAACAACTGAACATTAACACCATTGGCGTAATCCGGGGAGAAGCGCCCTCACCACTTAACCCCTGCCTGCAGGATATGCAGGACTGGGGTATGCAACTGCGGTTTATAAAACGCATAGAATACAAACATAAACACCGCGCTGAATTTATTCAAAAACTACATGACGAAGTTGGGGGATTTTATTTAATTCCTGAGGGAGGAGATAATAATGCTGGCAAGAAAGGCTGTGCAGAACTATTAACTGAACTACAACAAAGCTACGATATTATTTGCTGTGAAATCGGTAGTGGCACCATGTTCAGCTCACTCATTCAGAACAACACATCTAATACACAATTTTTAGGCTTTGCGGTAATGAAAAACCCGCAATTAGATCAGGATATCCGTAACAGTTTAACCGATTCTAATGATCACAAAAAAACGCCAACAATATGGAGTGTAAATCATGATTATCATTTTGGGGGCTTTGCTAAAACTACTGATGAGCTCAATATATTTATAGAAAACTTTAAAGCGGATCACGACATACAATTAGAACCGGTTTATAGCGCAAAATTATTATGGGGTATTTTTGATTTAATTAACAAAGACTATTTCAAAACAGGAAGTACAATCCTGGCTATTCATGGTGGAGGACTACAGGGGTTGAGAGGTTTTGATACCTCAGCAAATACAGATAAATAGCACCTTTAAATAAACATCTATATTCTAACAACATAACTTTAGTTTCATTTTATAAAAACATCATTATTTTCGAATCAAAATATCGAGAACTTGCAAACATTACAGTACACACACGACACTGCATACCCGACCAGTTAAAATATCATTCGGGTATGCACAAATAAAAATATTTGAGTTTCTTTCTACACTTTATCAAACATAAACCATAGTCATACTAACTGGCGCTAGAAATCATACTGCATACCTAACTGTAACGTTAGGTCGGTTTCCAGCTGCGGCCCATCTAAATTCTGATAAACTGGCACCCCGGCTTCTACCCCGATTAATGCCGCCTGTGTCAGTTGATAGTTATACCCCAGTAATACATCAGCGCGGCTACCCGCACGCAACTTTGCATCTGCTGTCGGCACTGCCATAGGATTTAAGTCCACATCTACGCCACTGATATTATCCCAGTCCAGATACTTTAAGCGCACAGACAGAGTATTTTTATCGTTAACGGCAAAACTGTACCAACTACTTAATTCAAAACTATTTCCCAGTCGATAATCTCGATCATTATCATTCACCCGGACAATCACATCCGCCTTATTTCCCCAGCTGTTTTTTCCCAGCATTTTTATATACGTTGTGCCCACTGTAAGCTCATAACTTCCGGAACCGAGCTGCATCGGGTAAGGCAGTTGCACTGCATTTCCATTACTCATTGGGATAACATCTTTTTCGTCAATAGATCCAGTCGGTATATTAATACCCGCACTGCTTACCCAGTGCTGAGCAATTTGAAATAATGCCGATAATTTCAGATCACCAATACCCGAGGACTCTGTTGTAAATAACGTACCCGCCATCATCCCCATTGTCACCTCATGATCCATAGAAATACTGGTCACAGGCAGCATTGCCATTAAGGTTATTTTATCTGTTGCGCCGTACATTACCCCCAGCATATGCATACTCATATCCATACTTAGTGGGCTTACCATATAGCCGTCAAGAGGCACCGCCACACGATCTGTACCATCTCGATTACCTTCCATATCCATCTGCATATATGAATAACTCACCATCCATTCACCCTGCGGGTGTAAATGATGCCCCATAATGCCAATCGGCGCATCCGGAGCGACATGGTGATCATGCCCTGCCAGCAAGCTTGTGGGCATTGACACACCACATACAGTGGCAATGATGATGGGCTTAATTTTGTTTTTAAATTTATTTAACATCTACTACTCCAGCAAGGTTTTATAGCCGCAGTGTAATATGCAGGATAAGTAAATTTAATGTGGCATAATGTCGCAGGCTGATAAACACCGCATTTAAGCAGCTGTTATTGAGCTATAATAACTTTGTCGAATTGACTTAATCACTGTTATTCAATTATCAGGCGCCATACCATTACTCATAATTAACAGCACCCCCCTTGCCCTATGTTTAAATTTCCCGCATTTTACGAACAGGTAAATAGCTCTGCACATAATCTTTACCGATTATTTATGCTCAGAAACATACTGATTGCCGCCGGCTTATTACTCATTATTTATCTTTTTTACACCGACAATGTATTTCCATTTTTTTATATTGGCCTGATACTCGGCTCATTGCTGACATTTAACCTGTTAACCGGCTGGTGGTTATTTAAAAAACATGCCGTAACCGATAGCACACTCATCTGGCAGATCATTGTCGATGTTGCCGCCTTCACATCCGTTCTCTATTTTACCGGTGGAGCCAGTAACCCATTCGGCTGGTTTTATCTGGTACCTATTTTTATCGCCGCCACATTATTGCCGGGACGGGCAATCTGGTTAATTACCACACTGAGCATGATCGGCTACACCGTGTTAATGTTTTTTTATCAGCCTGTAGGTAACGCCACCGATCACAGTATGCACATGCAACATAACTCTGGTTTTGCCCAGCACATTATGGGCATGTGGTTAGGTTATATGGTTACCGCAATTCTGGTTGCCTATGTGGTGGCCCGCATGGCGAACAGTCTACGCGAACGAGACAAGTATCTGGCACTAGCCAGAGAAAATGCACTGCGTGATGAACGACTGGTTGCATTAGGAACTTTAGCTGCCGGCACCGCACATGAGCTGGGAACACCCTTATCAACCATTGCTATTGTCGCCAAAGAAATGCAGGAAACAACCACATCTTCTGAATCAGCGGAAAATTTAAATATTATTCGCTCTCAGGTTGAGCGTTGTAAATCAGCACTGCAAAATTTATCAAATTCTGCAGGTGAAGAACTAATGAGTGGCGGAGAACTGCTACTGGTAAAAAACTATATTAAAACAACAATTAATCAATGGCAGCAACAAAGACCATTAAGCAAACTTGAACTAACCGGTGATTTAAATTCAATTACCGCAAAAATTTTAGCCGAACAAACCCTCACTCAGGCGCTTATCAATATTTTAAATAATGCGGCCGATGCATCACCTGAAATCATTTGCATACATATTAAGCAACACGATGAAAAAGTCATTATTCAAATAATTGATCGGGGTGATGGGCTCGACGCCATGATACAGTCACACGCGGGTAAACAAACTTATTCGAGTAAAACTCAGGGACTCGGGCTCGGACTATTTTTAGCACATGCTTCCATTGAGCGTCTGGGCGGAACTATATTTTTGTCCAACCACGATAAGGGCGGAGCCATTGTTAAAATAACGTTACCGTTAACTCAACTCAGTGAAAACAGCTAACATGCCTAATCAAAGTTCAGATTCAGAAATTGATATTTTACTGGTCGATGATGATGAAGTTTTTTGTATGGTTTTAGAAAAAGCGATTCGACGTCGAGGCTATTCTGTCGCCAGTGCAACAAACTTAACACGGGCTACAGCCATCGCTCAAAACCAGCACCCTGAATACGCTATTGTAGATTTGCGAATTGGCGAAGAGTCCGGTTTAGAATTAGTAGAAAAACTCATCGAAATACTGCCTGACATAAATATTGTCATGCTCACTGGTTATGCCAGTATCGCGACGGCGGTACAGGCGATAAAACTGGGTGCCAGACATTACTTAACAAAACCTGCTGATACTGATGAAATAATCGCAAGCTTTATTAATGACGAAAATACACCATTCGTTGCCGTCTCTGAAAACCCACTCTCACCCAAACGCCTGGAATGGGAGCATTTACAAAAAGTGCTATTAAGTAATAACGGAAATATTTCTGCTACCGCCAGATCATTGGGTATGCATCGCCGAACATTACAGCGCAAACTACAGAAGCACCCGGTAAAAAAATAGATACTTCAGTCAGCTGCTACAAAAGGTGGTTATTTAACCACCCGCAACGCCGGTTTTGATTTTGTATCCGTCGGTGTAGAACCACCGGGAGAAGGAGTAGAGCCAGGCTCATCATTAAACATCATGCCCTGACCATTTTCTCTGGCATAAATTGCCAGCACCGATTCCGTCGGTACCATCAGGTTCATAGACTTGCCACTGAAGCGCGCACTAAAGCTTACTGCGTCATCGCCAAGACTAAGCGCTTCGACGGCCATTGGCGCTATATTCAGAACAATCTTGTTGTCCTGAATATGCTGCTCCGGCACATCCACACCCTCAACCAGTGCATCGACTAAAATGTAAGGTGTTAAACCGTTATCAACAATCCATTGATAGAGAGCCCTGATTAGATAGGGACGGCTGGATGTCATTTTTTCCATAATTATTTCTTTAGCAATGCAAACTTACAGATGCATTTCTCTTTCTGCTTCTGAAAGACTTAACTGAAAAGCTTCGCGCTCAAAAATACGCTTTGCATAATCACTCACCGCTTTTGCTTCAGCAGGCAGATCTATACCTAATACCGGTAAACGCCATAACAAAGGCGCTATAGTGGCATCAACCAAACTGTAGTCTTCACTCAGAAAGAAAGGTAATACTCTAAATAACTCATTCGATGAAATAATACTTTCACGTAACATCTTACGCGCTTTAGCTGCCGACTTTTCGCCTTTAGTTAAAATATCATGCATGAGTGGATACCAGTCTTTTTCGACACGGTGAAGCGCTAAACGCGTTTTTGCACGGGATACAGGATCGACTGGCATTAACGGCGGATGTGGAAAACGCTCATCCAGATACTCCACAATTACACGTGAATCATATAACACCAGATCACGATCAATTAGTGTGGGTACCGTATTGTATGGATTTAGCTCAGACAAATCTTCCGGTGGATTGTTTAAATCAACATCAATTGTTTCAAACGTAATATCTTTTTCAGCGAGTACAATACGTGCCAGATGACAGTAAGGACAGGTCGGTGATGTAAACAGATTCATTACTGATCTGCGATTGGCGAGAGTATTCGACGCCATAATTAAAACCTCAAAATAAAAAGTCGTTTGTCATTAATTACTAGTCTTAGTCGTAAGAAAAAAGCAAGGCAGCTCTAAGCTGCCCTGCTTTAGTTTAACGACAGATGACCAATGGCCAATGACGCTTTTAGTGTACGTCTTTCCAGTATTCTTTCTTCAGCATGTAAGCAACAATAGCGAAGATGAACAGGAATATAAGCACTTTGATACCCAGACTTCTGCGCTCTAACTGCATCGGCTCACCCATGTAAACCATGAAGTTAACCAGATCACCAACGTACGCATCGTATTCTTCAACTGACATAGTACCAGCCTGTACTATTTCCATTTTTTCAAATACGTGATGCTCATTGCCGTCTGTGCCCATTTCTGTTTTGAAAACAGCCTTTTGCAAGCCCTGTTTTTCCCACAGTACATGGGGCATACCCACATCAGGGAATGCCATGTTATTCATGCCGGTTGGGCGTGAATCATCCAGATAGAAAGTACGCAGATAGGTGTATAACCAGTCAGCACCTTTAGCACGTGCGATTACCGTTAAGCCGGGAACTTTCGCACCGAAGGCAACACTTGCATAGTCATTATCCATAGCCACCTTCATTAACTCACCCACTTTGGTTTTTTCGCCATCGGCGCCACGGGTGTTAATTAATTTGTCGCTCACTTCAATGTCAGTCCAGCCAAGGTCTTTACCAATGCGATTATAACGCATGTAGTCAGCAGAGTGACAGCTTAAGCAGTTATCTGCAAAAGCTTGTGCACCACGCTTTAAAGACTCAGTGTCGGTCAAATCGCCAGGGGCATGATCTAAATGTGCACCGCCACTGGCCATAACAAACCCTGAAAAACTCAAGGAAGAAATGGCAAGCAGGATTACCGCTAATAAATTTTTCATTTCGTAATCCTCTCTGGTACAGGCTTGGTTTTTTCATTCTTCGATGTGAAGTACAGGGCAACAAAGAAGCCGAAGTACATAACACTAAAGATCTGTGATAACAAAGTCAGGAAAGGTGTAGCAGGCATCATACCCAATTTACCTAAAGCAACAAATGAAACGACAAATACAGCCAGTAGAATCTTGAAGCTCAATCCGCGGTAGCGAACTGACTTAACTTTACATTGATCGATCCACGGTAACAGGAACAACACAACAATCGCTGCGCCCATTGCAATAACACCCATCAACTTATCCGGAACCGCACGTAAAATTGCATAGAACGGCGTGAAATACCAAACCGGTGCAATATGCTCAGGTGTTTTCAATGGATCAGAAGGAATAAAGTTAGCGTGCTCTAATAAGTAGCCGCCACCCTCTGGTGCAAAGAACAGAACCAGTGCAAAGAAGAACAGGAAGACAATCACGCCGACTATATCTTTAACAGAATAGTAAGGGTGGAACGGGATGCCGTCTAACGGAATGCCATTTTCATCTTTGTGCTTCTTAATTTCGATACCTTCAGGATTGTTTGAACCCACTTCATGCAGAGCAAGAATGTGTGCGACAACTAAACCAATCAGTACCATCGGTAATGCAATAACGTGTAATGCGAAGAAACGATTTAACGTTGCAT
>CAZHEA010000093.1:0-10744 GCA_964531165.1 uncultured Thiotrichaceae bacterium | reverse complement strand
CAACCCGGAGGTTAAACACTGTGAGTGAGATCATTCATGTATCTGATGACAGTTTTGAAAGTGATGTATTAAATTCTGATGTGCCCGTGCTTGTTGATTACTGGGCAGAATGGTGTGGACCGTGCAAAATGATTGCCCCCATACTCGAAGAAATTGCCGGCTCATATGATGGCAAAGTAAAAATCACTAAGTTAAATATTGACGAAAATCCGGGTACGCCTCCTAAATTTGGCATTCGTGGCATACCGACATTAATGTTGTTTAAAAATGGTGAGGTTGAAGCGACCAAAGTTGGCGCTTTGTCCAAATCACAGCTAACCGCATTTTTAGATAGTAATATCTAAATTGAAAAGCATCCGGAGCGTTTAACTAAAAACTAGACGTTGCGGATTTTGTATGCTAAAGTCACTAAATAAATAAATGTCGACAAATTCTTAGTCGATATGGAATATACCCAAAGCAAGCATTATCAAGTTTGCATTTAAACCCAATTAAGTAATAAAGCCTAATACAAACAAAAAACTATCAATCTAATTTTATCGATTAATATTAATCAGGGCATATTCCGTCTAATCCCACAACCCTTCAAAAAACGTTCCTAAAACTATGAATCTAACTGAATTAAAGAAAAAACCATCCGCCGAGCTTGTTGAAATTGCTCAATCCATGAAACTTGAAAATCTGGCTCGTGCTAAGAAGCAGGACATTATTTTCGCTATTTTAAAATCTCACGCGAAAAGCGGAGAGGATATTTTTGGCGATGGGGTGCTGGAAATTTTACAGGATGGCTTTGGCTTTTTACGATCGGCAGAAGGTTCATACCTGGCAGGGCCGGATGATATTTATGTATCGCCCAGTCAAATTCGACGCTTTGGGTTACGTACCGGTGATACATTAGCGGGAAAAATTAGACCACCCAAAGATAGCGAGCGCTATTTTGCCATGCTTAAAGTGGATACGATTAACTTTGATCCGCCAGAGCAGGCAAAAAATAAAATTGCATTTGAAAACTTAACGCCGTTACACCCGGAAGAGCGATTATCGCTAGAGCGTGGCAATGGTAGTTCAGAAGATATTACCGGACGAATTATTGATTTAGTGGCGCCCATCGGTAAAGGCCAGCGTGGCTTAATTGTGTCACCGCCTAAGGCCGGTAAAACTATGCTGCTGAGTAATCTGGCACAGTCGATCGCGGCAAATCATCCGGAATGCTATTTAATTGTATTGCTGATTGATGAGCGCCCGGAAGAAGTTACTGAAATGCAACGCATGGTGTGCGGTGAAGTGGTGTCATCAACATTTGATGAGCCCGCCAGTCGTCACGTGCAGGTAGCGGAAATGGTTATCGAGAAAGCCAAACGATTAGCCGAACATAAAAAAGACGTGGTGATTTTACTAGACTCTATTACTCGTTTAGCGAGAGCTTATAACACGGTGATTCCTTCATCAGGTAAAGTATTAACCGGTGGTGTCGACGCTCATGCCCTACATCGTCCAAAACGTTTCTTTGGTGCGGCGCGTAATATAGAAGAGGGTGGCAGTATCACGATTCTTGCTACAGCGCTGGTTGATACCGGTTCAAAAATGGACGAAGTTATTTACGAAGAATTCAAGGGTACCGGTAACTCGGAAATTCATCTGGATCGTAAGATCACAGAAAAACGCATTTATCCGGGTATTAATATTAATCGTTCAGGTACGCGACGTGAAGAAAAGCTGACCAAGCCTGATGAGCTGCAAATGATGTGGGTGCTGCGTAAGGTATTGCATCCGATGGATGAAACATCGGCCATTGAATTTATGCTGGAACGTTTAGCCCGCACTAAAACCAATAATGAGTTTTTCGATTTAATGAAAAAAGGTTAAATTCTAAAGCCTTCTGGCTCATTTGTTTTATTTACAATCAACCCCCTGTTATGGTCACTTTGAATGTGCGCTGATAACAGGGGGTTTTTTTATCTGTTATCGTTTTTAGTTGCCCGGGCTATTGGCTGGAGATAAAATATAAGCTGGCGACGTAGGTCTTCTACTTTCTGAGGGAGGCTACTAAATAGTAATTCTTAGCACTGTATTCAGGTTTTCCTTTAAGAGAGTCTTTATATTTTAAATCGTCCAAAATTATTTTAAATGTCAGGGTTAACGGATTTTGATGAGTCGCATATATAAATTAATTTTAGTTAGTGGCGTGTTGATATTGTCAGCCTGTGCGCAACTGCCGGTAGCTTTTAAAGCTGACCCCAGTTATGTGCTGACAGAAGTGGAAGATACCCTGTTAGGTGAAGAAACTCAAAATGCACTGGCTGATACAGTCGACGAATCAAAAATGATTCTAGTTGGTTCCGGTGTTGATGCTTTTGTCGTGCGATTATCACTATTGATGAAGGCGGAAAAATCGATCGACTTGCAGTACTACATCTGGCATGCGGACTTAGTGGGCAAGATTTTATTTAATGAGTTAATTAAAGCGGCTGACCGGGGTGTCAGGGTGCGTATGTTGCTCGATGATATGCCGGTGAATGGCGAAACAGAAGCTATTTTATATGCTATCGACCAGCATAAAAATATTGAAGTACGATTATTTAATCCGTTTGCAACCCGTGATTTTCGTTATGTCACCTATCTGGTCAGCCCGCGGCGTATTAATCATCGTATGCATAACAAGTCATTTACCGTCGATGGGCAATACACCATAATTGGTGGACACAATGTTGGTGATGAGTACTTTTCTGCCCATCAAAGTAGTAATTTTAAGGATATAGATGTTGTTGCGATTGGGCCGGTCGTTAAAGAAATTGGCGAACAGTTTGATCTTTACTGGAACAGTAGTGTTGTCTATCCAGTGACGGCATTTGATCATAATAAAGCAACAGAAAAAAGTCTGCTTAATACTAAAGACGAATTACAGCAATTTGTCGCATCTACAGAAAACTCAAAATATCATCTTGATGTACTGGACTCTGACATGTACAGGAGTCTGCAACAAGGCCAGCTGCCGCAAACAAAATATTCAAAAATATTCAAAGGTGAAGTGCATGTTATTTATGATGATCCGGAAAAAGGCTTAGGAAAAACCGCTGAAGAAGTTACTTATCTAAAATATCTTGTTGAACCTTATATTGATAATATGAATAAAACATTTGAACTGATTTCGCCGTATTTTGTTCCCGGTGATGAGGGTGTCAAATATTTAACTGCAATGGTAAAAAAAGGCATAAGGGTTCGGGTAGTAACCAACTCACTGTCTTCTACGGATGGTTTGATGGCGCAGTCGGGTTATTCACGCCGTCGATATGATTTGTTGGCAGGCGGGATTGAATTGTATGAATTAAAGCCGGATGTGAAAAGTTATGTTAGTAAGTCATTAAGGCGTGGCGAGAAAGCTAAAAGTGCATTACATGCAAAAACCTATATTTTTGATCGACGACAGGTATTTATCGGCTCGTTAAATTTTGATCCAAGATCATTAGAAATTAATTCGGAAGTCGGGGTTATTTATGAAGTGCCGGAAATGGCAGAGTTCATAGCCAGTGTTGTATTTGATAAAAATCTAATGGCTACGACCTATCAGGTGTTGATTGCTGATAAGGCTATTGAAACAGAAAATCTAGATATTGAAAAAGGCGAAGTTTACTGGCTTGAAACGATTAATGATAAAAAAATAATTTATGAATCAGAGCCGCAAACTGGATTTTGGCGTCGCTTTGGTCAGAGCTTATTCTCAATTATGCCGATTGAGTCGCAGCTATGACCACGCTATTTTTACTGTAGGCAGCGCGTCATAAAAGTTTTCGTTGTGTTTTATGACAGGGCATTTATTGTCCGCTGAGTTTTTATTTAACCTTCATGCCCGCTTGTGCACCATCATCGGGATTTAAAATCCACAAATCTTTACCACCCGGGCCGGCAGCGAGTACCATGCCTTCTGACATGCCAAAGCGCATTTTTCGGGGCTTTAAATTGGCTACCATAACCGTCAGCTTACCTTCTAAATCTTCCGGCGCGTAAGCTGATTTTATGCCGGCGAAGACATTACGGGTTTCACCGCCGATATCCAGTGTGAGTTGTAAAAGTTTGTCAGCTTTTTCTACGTGCTCAGCTTTTACTATGCGCGCTATGCGTAAATCTATTTTTGCAAAGTCATCAAATTCTATTTCATCGGCAATAGGTTCAATAATGGCAGACGATTTTTTTGCAGTTGTTTTTTGTACTGCGGCTTTGATATCTTCTTTTGATGCGGCGATAATGTTATCAATAGCATCTTTTTCAACACGTTGCATTAAGGGTTTGAATTTTTTAATGCTGTGATTTAATAACGGTTTATCCAGATCGACCCAGCTTAATTCGCCGCAGTTTAAAAAGTCTTCCGCCTGTGCGATAACCTGTGGTAGTAACGGTTTTAAATAAATACACAAAATGCGGAACATGTTAATGCCCTGTGTGCAAATTTCGTGAACATTTTTTTCCTGGCCGTCAATTTTATTCTTTGCCCAGGGTTCCTCGTCTGCTATGTATTCATTGGCCTTATCTGCCAGCGCCATAATTTCGCGGGTGGCCTGACTGTATTTTCGGTCTTCAAAATGCTGAGCAATGCTATCGCCCGTATCAATCATGTGCTGCAGCAGTTCGGGTGCGGGCAAAGTGTCAGCTAACATGCCGTCATTGTTCTTTTTGATAAAGCCGGCAACTCGCGATGCGATGTTTACAAACTTGCCGACTAAATCGGTATTAACCCGTTGCTGAAAATCTTGCAGATTTAAATCGATATCATCCACACCGGAAGATAGTTTTGCCGCGTAGTAGTAGCGTAAATATTCCGGTTTTAAATTGTCTAAATAAGTGCGAGCCTTAATAAAGGTGCCGCGGGATTTTGACATTTTTGCTCCATCAACGGTTAAAAAACCGTGACAGAAAACTTTTGTTGGTGTGCGATAGCCGGCGCCTTTTAATACTGCCGGCCAGAATAAAGTGTGAAAGTAGGCGATGTCTTTACCGATAAAATGATACAGCTCGGTTTTAGAGTCGACACTCCAGAACTCATCAAAATCTAAATCGGTTTTGCTGCATAAATTTTTAAAACTTGCCATGTAACCAATTGGTGCATCCAGCCAAACATAGAAAAACTTATGTTTGACGTCGGGGATTTCAAAGCCCCAGTAGGGTGCATCGCGGGTAATGTCCCAGTCTTTTAAGCCGGAATCAAACCATTCTTTTAACTTATTCGCAATTTCAGATTGCACATGCCCGGCAGTGGTCCAGTCTTTGAGCATGGTTTCAAAGTCGCCGAGCTTAAAGAAGAAATGCTCAGTGTCTTTTTTTATCGGTGTAGCACCGGACACGACCGAGTAGGGCTTCTTTAAATCGGTGGTGTCATAGGTGGCGCCACACACTTCACAGTTGTCGCCATACTGGTCTTCAGCGCCACATTTCGGGCAGGTGCCCTTTATGAAGCGGTCAGGCAAAAACATTTTTGCTTCCGGGTCGTAGGCCTGTGAAATAGTGCGCATGGCTATATGGCCGGCATCGCGTAAGCTGCGGTAGATGCTCTGTGACAGAACTTTATTTTCTTCAGAGTGGGTGCTGTGGTAATTATCAAAGCCAATCAAAAAGTCAGCAAAATCAGCCTGATGATCTTTGCTGACGTCAGCAATTAATTGTTCAGGCGTAATTCCATCCTGACGAGCACGCAGCATAATCGGAGTGCCGTGAGCATCGTCGGCGCATACGTAATGGCACTCATGTCCGCGCATTTTTTGAAAGCGTGCCCAGATATCGGTCTGAATATATTCGACTAAATGACCAAGGTGAATCGGGCCGTTAGCATAGGGCAGTGCGCTGGTGATGAGGATTTTACGTTGTGTGGTCATGAGTGCTCGGTTTTGTTTAATATAATCTACAATTATCAGGCGCGTAAAATAGCATTTTTAGCGTTATTTTTCATATATAATTGCTCGCCTGTTTGATTGAGTGAGTATTTTGATGAGTGCCTCAACGTATCCACCCGCACCATTCACTATATCGGTGCATGACCCTAAGCCCAGCCTGCGTGAGTTGCATCTGCGTTTTACCCCTGAATTTCAGCAAATGCCAGTAGAGCAGCGAATGGCGTCCATGCGGGCCTATATCGAGTCGATGCTGGCGCAGGCTAAAGAGATATCAACAAGAACGACAAATGATGAGGGTGCTCAACGGGGGCTGATGATGGTGATTGAATTAACCGAGCAATTATTGCCGCATATTCAGTCTGATAGTATGCCATTGCATGAAACGTTGATTGTGGAGATGGGTGAAGGTGCGAATGGCTCTTCTCTTGACGAATTACTGGATTTAAGATAATGAGTGTTATTGATAAATTAGTGGGATTAGTTGAAAAGCTTTACACAGAGACTGAAGGTTATGCGGACAATCCGTCGGATGCCCAACTCTGGTATAACCGGGGCTATGCCAACGGCGTCGTGGCTTATTTTAGAAATAACGGTTTCGCAGATAAGTTGCAGCACTTAAACCCTGATATGCAGGATTTATATAAAACCGACCATGTTATGGAGTGGTTTAAAGCTTATCATCATGGTTTGGAAATGGGTGAGCGTGAGTCTGCTGAGGTGTGTGTGGCTGAACAGAAGAACCGTACGTTATAAACAGACTCATACTTCAAGGGTTAAATGATAGCCGCCAAATTTACGCATATTTAAAACGCCGTTATCGAAAATTAAATACTGGCCTTTAATGCCCTTCAGCAGGCCGTTTATTTGTGGGGTTTTGTCAAAGTTAAATGATTTCACTTTTTCAGGGTATTGGGTAACAGGAAAGTTAATATCAATGACAGACTCATTATCTAAATATTTAATTGCATCGCAATCCAGTGTGTCTTTTAGTGAGTCGAGAGCAGCTTTGCTCAACCCATAAAGCTCATCACGGCGGGCGTGCATATCAAGGTTTTCGGCCTGACCTTTTAGCATTTTCTGCCAGCTGGTTTTATCCGCCACATGGTTTTTAAAAATCACTTCAACCAGGCCAGAAGTTAAGCGGTTTTTAACTTTAAAAATAGGCAGCGCTTGAGTTGCTCCCTGATCCATCCAGCGTGTCGGGATTTGTGTGCCACGGGTGATGCCAACTTTTAGTCCCGATGAGTTTGCCAGATAGACATAGTGATCCTGAAAGCAAAATTGTTCACCCCATTTGGGGTCTCGACAAGTGCCAGCAGAAAAATGGCATTTCTCCGGGCTCATAATGCAGATGTCGCACTGAGCAAGTGATTTAAAACAGGGGTAGCAAAACCCCTGGCTAAAACTTTTATTGGTTTTACGGCCACAACCTACGCAGTTAATCTCACTGCTATAGTTGAATTGAATTTCAGAGCCGATGAGTGCATTCATATCGACCAGATCATCACCAATGGGCAGGTGGTATTGAACTGTGTCATTTAGCTGAGTTTGCATTTTCTGTGTATTGCCAGTGTATTTCATAAATGTATGTCGAGGCCTGAAAAATGCTTAAATGTTAACATAGACTGAATTTGAATAGCGCATGATGTAGAATATGCTGCTGTTTAAAAGTGAGATTGGGTTATGCCAGACCAGAAGAACGAGCCGCAGGAAGAGCCGGAAAACGAAAATATCTATCCCATTGCCAACTGGGATGTAGGGCCGATAGAAGAGCATCAGCTGGTGGTATTTCGTCCACATTTTATATCCAGTCCAGGGCAGCCGGCTGAAGAGGCTGAAATCAGTCGTTATTATGCAATGACAATTGAGCAGGCCAAAGAATTACGACTGGCATTGGAAAGCGCTATCATTGTTCTGCAAAGATAATTTACAATGCGTCGCGGCGCTTATTTGAAGAATAATTATGAGTGAAAAAATATTTGAAGGCTGTGTGTTTGATCCGAAACAGGCAGAAAAGATGCTTGGTAAGATAGTGCTGGTTAGCCTGACATGTATGAATGATTTTGGTGACCTTGAGGCTTTTGAACAGTTTGCCGGGCCGATATTACGTATTGATCATAAAGATGGTTTAGTGATTAAGCGGGGTGATACGGATGAAGAGTTTAGTATTCCGCCTGATCTGGATCACTATCTGCCGGCAAAACCCGGAGATTATAAACTGGCTGAGTCGGAGGCTATTGTAACCAACCCGGACTTTCTGGTGGAGTGGGATATTTATCCGCCGGATAATACATAAGGCATACATAAAGAACATTACACAGAAAACTACGCATAGCATTGAAATGCGGATACGGTCTTTAGCGAATGATTGAATTAATAATTTGCCCCAGCGCATGATTAAAGATCGAATGATCCGCAATGATTTTTGATTTTTGATTATTGAGTTCTTCGACAAAATCATTAGCAAATTTCTCAATCACTTTGTCGCCGTGACGATCAACAAAAACCAGCTTGGCCTCATCAAATAAAATTACTGATAGTTTCACCCTGCGCAGAGCTTTGTGTTCACCGTTATAAATTTCAAACCAGACGCCCTGTTTTACTGTGTTTGGCAGGCGCGATATCTGAACATGTGGGGGGTCGCCCTCATCCGGCATATCTTCGGACGATTCGTCAATAATTTCATCGATGCTTCTGTCGGATAATGTATAGTCCGGTTGATCAAGGAAGAACTCAGATGACTCAATTAAACTTGAATGTATTTCTTTTAATGCAGTAATTGATGCATCAATACTACCAGGGCTAAGATTGGTTGTGCCCAACTGTGCTTCAATGTCATTAATTAATATTCCAGAGTCATTATTCAGAAGTACCCATTGTTCAGATGTTTTAATAGGCTGCACACTGTAAACCAGGTGCTTAAGCAGGGTGATGATTTCATTCCACTGACTGCTGTCTTTGCCGTACTTAATAAAACGCTGAAACATAAGCGCCGCCCATTGTTTTAAAATTAACGGCTTCAAATCTTTTTTAATGATCTTTTTATAAGTACAGCGTTGTAATTCATTTAATACGATTTGTCGAGCATGTTCTTTTAAGATTGCTCGCTGGGTGTCTTCTTCCTGCTTACCGGATTTATCTTTTTCGATCGCAATTAAGCGATTGAGTGCGGTGAGTGCAGTATTGAAACTATTTAGATTTTGTTCAAATGTAGTTTGTAGTTGCTCAATAATTAACTTAATCGTTTTATATAATGTATTGTCTTCATTTTCGATACCGATACCCAGATGCGCTACATTATCGAGCATAATACGGGCGGCGTGTTTGCTGTTCTGAAAGAAGTTTGCATCCAGCATCGCTACCTTGATTAATGGAATCTGTAATTCCAGTAATAATGATTTAACGGCAACTGAAACATTCGGATCGCGTAAAAAGGCCCCGAACAGCATTTCAACAAAATCGATGGTTCGCCCATCAATGGCGTTGAGGGTTTTCGACATGCTGGTGTTGCCCATTTTTGCCATACTGTTAAGTAGTGCATGCTTAAAGCTGTCGTTCCTAAAGCTGGTTTCATTGGGTGCAAATTTGGGTTTGTAAGATGTCTGTAATGAGGTGAGTGCTTTTATAACATCGCGGCGGTCATGAAACTGTTTACCCGCATTGCTTTTTATCGTCGACGTGGTGGTTGAACCGCCTTTTTTTTCACCATTGATAAAGCTTTTAATGGCTTTGGACACTTTTTCAGAGTCATGGATATCAACGGTGTTGTTTGGTGTGTCTGGCGTATCAGAATCTGAGCTCATGTGCAGTTTTTCAACTTCCGGTTGACGGTTTATATAATTATAATGAGTCGTATTTCAACGGTGTCTTTGCTAATTGTAGACCCTGAAGGCAAAGTTTACAGCTGAGATAAATCAGCTTTTTTATTTATTGTACATTAAATATGGTTTTAGTAAGGCTCGGATTTGTTAAACTGAGTCGAATACCTTTAATCAGAAGCTAAAAGTATGTTTGTTTTATATAAAATTGAAGCTATATCCGATGATTTGCAGAATCTGCCGGATAATATGGAGCATAAACTGACGTTCAAGCTTGCGTTCACGATTAAAGGTGTGCCGGATACGTTTACCGGTATTGTATTTGAAAACCCGCAGGCTGAGTTGCAATTGCAGCATTTTAATAATCCGAAGGGTAATAAGCGCAAGGTAATTACCCTTAAAAATAAGTTGGCTGCGGGTAGTTTTGATAAAATTAAACAGGCGATATTTGCCAGTAGTCAGGGGCAGAAGGTTGTGTATCCGCAGGAGCTGGCTATCGTACAGCGCAAAATATCCGGAACACCACGCCTTGAAAAATCCAGTTCCGCCCCCAAATAGCCCGCACAGTGAGTTTTCAGTATGAATTTGACTATACCAACAAAGGGTAGGGTTAATTTCGGCCTTAGCTGGTGTAGAATTCGCAACATCATTTTTTAGTGCCTCAGGTCAGTCTGAAGGCGATACAATCAGGTTTTGGAGTAAATGCCATGAGCGTTTCACAGCAGCAAGTTGAAGAAGCAATTGCAAAATATGTAGATCCTTATTTAGAGAAAGATCTAAAAGCCGCCAATACAGTAAAAGGTATTGATATTAATGGTAGTGAAGTGGCGATTAAAATCGTGCTGGGCTTTCCGGCAAAAGGTCATTATGCAAAAATTGTAGAAGAGCTGACAAAGCTGGTAAGCGCACTGGATGGCGTCGATTCCGTTAAAGTTGATGTGAGCCACGATATTGTTGCGCACACGGTGCAATCCAGTCTGAAACCTCTACAGGGCATTAAAAACATTATTGCAGTGGCATCAGGTAAAGGTGGTGTGGGTAAAT
>CAZHEA010000092.1:0-10919 GCA_964531165.1 uncultured Thiotrichaceae bacterium | reverse complement strand
ATGTCGGGCAACGGTTAGCGCGACATAAGACGGTGGGTTTAGGCCCGCCGCCTGCCACCGATGAAGAAACCAGCCGGCCGGTTGGGCAATGGATTGTTGATGGCTCTGATAATGTGATTGCGGGAGGCATAAAAAGCTTAAGAAGTATGCCGTTGGCCGAGCTGTTAAGTAAGCCGGTTAACCGAGCCACTCCCACCTTTGAAGTGACTTTATTATTTAATCCTGAGCAGCGAACCGCGGTGAACATTGTGCCCGGGCTGGTGGGCATTATTTTAACCATGACAATGATTATGTTTACCTCCGCCGCGATTGTAAGAGAGCGCGAGCGGGGCAATTTAGAATTGTTGATTACCACACCGGTACATTCGATGGAATTAATGATCGGAAAAATAATTCCTTATATGTTTATTGGTGGAGTACAGGTTTCAATTATTTTAGGTTTGGGGTATGTGTTATTTAATGTGCCGATTAATGGTGGTTTATTGCAGCTTGCCATTGCCACGACATTATTTATAACGGCCAGTTTAGCGTTGGGATTAATTATTTCGACAATTGCAAAAAATCAGTTACAGTCTATGCAGATGACATTATTTGTTTTGCTGCCATCTATTTTGTTATCGGGTTTTATGTTTCCCTATGAAGGCATGCCGGAACTGGCACAAAAAATTGCCGAAGTTTTGCCGGCGACGCATTTTATGCGACTGATACGCGGCGTTGTTTTACGCGATGCTGAAGTGACGGCAATGGTTTATGATATTAGCTGGTTGGCAATGTTTACAGTTGGTGGATTAATTGTGGCATCGCTGCGGTTTAAAAAGAATCTGGATTAAAAATAAAATATATCACTGCTGTCCTATCAGGAGAGTGGGGCTTGAGCTTGTATTATTGTTTTTCAATAATCGGTATCCTTTATTTTTGTCTTTGTAGGAAGTTAAAATTCAAACGTTTGTTTAAGCTGTCATCTGCGGATGCTTGTGTCGGGGATGTAGCAACTTGAGATTGCAAGTGACCGTACTCCCAGTCAATAAAGTCGTTACGGATGTTCGTGAGTGGAAATGTCTTTTAAGTGAATTATTCAGTCGCGAAAAAATATAATATTTTTATGTAGACGTTAACCGGGCGGATTAATCCGGCTACCGTCTACAGGTCAGAGTCAGGTAACCACTTTGTAACATGGCGTATATTTTGTACCGGGAAGTTTCATCCTTCCCTGCTGCACAAATGATTCCAGTAGTTCATCCAGTGGCTGCATTATTTTCTTTTCGCCACGAATTTCAAATAAACCATTTTCTTCTATGGCCTTTAAACCATCCTCTTTTACATTGCCCGCTACAATACCGGAGAATGCCCGGCGTAAATTGGCGGCCAGATGATGTACTTCCATCCCGCTGTTCAATTCCAGTTTGGCCATATTTTCATGGTTGGGTATAAACGGATTTTGAAATTCGTTATCTACTTCCAGAATCCAGTTGTAATAAAATGCATCACTGTTGGCGCAGCGAAATTCTTTAACGGCTTCCAGGCCGTGCTTCATTTCTCTGGCAACCAGAGCCGGGTCATCAATGATTATTTTATAGCGTTGCTGGGCTTCAAAGCCCAGTGTGTTTTCAATAAAGTGGTGAATTTGTTTAAAGTAACTTTCAGCACTTTTAGGGCCGGTTAAAATTAACGGAAAAGGTAGCTCTTTATTTTCCGGGTTCAATAATACGCCGAGGATATATAAAATTTCTTCGGCGGTGCCGGCGCCACCGGGGAAAACAATGATACCGTGGCCGGTGCGTACAAAACCTTCCAGACGTTTTTCAATGTCCGGCATAATAACCAGTTCATTGACTATCGGGTTGGGGGATTCGGCGGCGATAATGCCCGGCTCAGTCATGCCGATATAGCGGCCATTATAAATACGCTGTTTATTGTGACCAATAGTTGCGCCTTTCATCGGGCCTTTCATCGCCCCCGGACCGCAGCCGGTGCAGATATCCAGTCCACGTAACCCCAGCTCATGGCCAACTTCTTTGGTGTAATCATATTCTACCCGATTGATAGAATGTCCGCCCCAGCAAACCACCAGGTTGGGATCTTTATTGGGCTGTAAAATATTGGCGTTGCGTAATATATGAAATACCGCATTGGTAATGCCGTTCTGAGTCTGTAAATTGAATTTTGCACGGGTTTCAATTTCATTTTTGGCATATACAATATCCCGCAGAACTGAAAATAAATGCTCCTGAATACCGGTAATCATCCGACCATCAACAAATGCACGCAGTGGTGCATTTTCAACTTCCAGTTTTATACCCCGTTCCTGCTGGATAACGCGGATATCAAAATCAGAGTATTCGGCAAGCACCTGTTTGGTATCATCTACCGTATTACCGACATTTAAAACGGCCAGTGAGCAGCGACGATAGATGTCATAGCTATTGGACTCACTGTCCTGTTTTAGTTGGTTTACTTCCATTTGTGACAGTGTTGCCATTCTTCCGTAGGGAGTGATGCGTGAAATTTCAGTATGCTTGTTCATGTTTTGACCATCGCTTCGGGTGATATTTACCCCAAAATATTCTATAAGTAAGATAGAGTGAAAGGAATTAACAGTGGACGCATTAACTGCAGCGGCCAGATTATTATGGTTATGATAAAAGTATAGTGTTAAATTATTGTTATTGGAACCATATATTGTAAAGCTTAAAAAGTGAAGGTAGCAACTCATGAGTGATGAATTATTTGAAGTCGCTTTTTCAGGGCAAGTAAAAGACGGTGCAGACCTGGAGCAGGTAAAAGCTAAAGTCGGTGCGATGTTTAAAGCGGATGACGCTAAACTCGCTCTTTTATTTTCTGGCAAACGCATGGTGATTAAAAAAAATGTTGACCAGGCGATGGCGAATAAATATAAAACGGCACTGGATAATGCAGGCGCTGTCTGTGAAATAAAATCATTAAATGATACCGCTGAAGCGCCTGCAGCAGTTGATGCTATGCCGACGCAAAAGTCTCCGCTTGAAAATACATCGCCAGCAACATCACAACAATCTAAACCAGTGGCGGCAGCTTCATCTCCGGCTTCAACCATAGTGGATGGTGACGCACCCGCTGCACCACAAACTGATCCTTTGGGTATTAGCGCGGGTGATATAGCCGATTTATCTGCAGCGATTGCACCACTGGGAAGTGATATGCAAGATAAAATAAAATCGGTTGAGGAGCCGCAGCTAGATATTAGTGGTCTGGATATGGCACCGCCTGGCAGTGACTTAGGTCAGGAGAAAAAAGTGTCAGATCCCCCTCCGCCAAATACGGATGGTTTGTCACTGGTTGATTAATCGTTGATGGGTTTTAACGGGGTGGTTACGATTCGGAAATTGATAGCCTGAGTTAAGACAGTAATATGCAGGAAATTGTTCACAAGAAATGTGACAGAAACTAAAAATACAGCACATCCATATGCTGCGAATAGTACGAACCTTGTGTTGCAAAGTTTGTGTTATTGAATGTAGTTAAATTTCGCTGGAAGGTATGTATCAAAACGTACATATAAAATATTAAATTAAAATTTTATGCAGATTGTGAGAACCATTGCAAACCTTCGGCAGAGGAAAGCGTTATTGATCCTCTTGAAAGTTTCACGCAATTTTGTTTTTCAAATTCCTTGAGTATACGGCTAATGACTTCGCGAGTCGTACCAAGTTCGAAAGCCAGCTCCTGATGGGTGATTTTTAGCGTGCGATCCTGGTTTCTTTCAAATAAACTACCCAGCATACAGGCCAGACGCATATTTAAATGATTGAATGCGGTATCCTGTATCAGGTAAATGGTTTCACAAAGTCGTTCGGTTAATGTGGAAATAACATAGTCTCGAAAGTCTTCTATTTTGTTCATCATCTGCTTGAAATTTTCAGAGCTGATAACCAGTGCTTTGACACTAGACTCGGTTGTCGCGATCGCATTAAAGGATTTATTTTTAAGCAGGCTATTCAGGCTAAGTATACACAGCTCGCCCGCTTCAACACGGTATAGCGTGATTTCTCTGCCATCTTCTGCGGTCTGGTATATGCGCACAATGCCCTGCAGAATCAGCATGAAGTTGTTACAGCTGGCCGTGCCGCTAAATAATGTAGTATCCGGTTGGGCTTCGAGTAGTCGCGCATGTTCGATAACATCCAGCCAGGCACTGTCTTCAATATCAGCTAGTTGAGGATAAGTGGCATTAAGCTGCTGAAAACGGTTTAATTCCGGAATGCCTGAATGAGGATTTTGGGTATTATATAACTGCATATCAGCACCTGAAAATGATAAAAATAAATATTATTATTATGAATTATGAAAAACCACCACTAGTGTAGAATACTAGAGATAATCATCATTGGTTGTATGTGACAAAAGATACATTAGCTTAGATATAGACTATATACTCCTAACTTAAAAAATTAAA
Organism: uncultured Thiotrichaceae bacterium; assembly: GCA_964531165.1. GTDB lineage: Bacteria > Pseudomonadota > Gammaproteobacteria > SZUA-229 > SZUA-229 > SZUA-229. Next base: position 6,487 of record CAZHEA010000092.1, on the reverse strand, counting down.
TGAATATAGGTGAAATTGTGCTGGGTTATTTTCCGAATTCACTATAATATCTTTCAATTCAATGGCTTAAGATGTATCCTGATGATGTTATCTGTTCTTTTTTGATCTTTTGGGGTTTATGTTTATATAAAAGGGAGATAAATTCAGCGCATTAAGTGAATTTATTGAGTGGACAACAGTCCATAAGCTAACTGTTTCGATAAAAAATTATGACTGCTAGTAAAAATCGACAATCTTCTATTCACCGATATGCCAGACTTGTTCTGGCGTTATTTGTGCTGTCGATTATTAATATGTCAATCCAGATTCCCGCGCATGCGGTTATGCAGCAGTCGATGGTGTCAATGCCGATGTTAGAAATGTCAGCTGGTATGCAAATGACACACTGCAAATGCCCTCCGGCAATGTGTGAAACCGTTGAATCTTTTAGTGATCAAAGTCTTGATCATGCCTCGTCGACGAACCTGAATCATTTACTCGGTTTTCAGGCTATTTATTTTAATATGATAGCGGATATGCATCAGCAGCCTTCGGTTATCCTGTTTAATTATCATCAATGGCAGTATCGCCAGTATTCGCCGCAACCCCTGATTTTCAATAGTATTCTCCACATTTAATATTATTCTCCTGTCAGTTTTCTGCTGACAATATGTCCTGTTACACCTTTTAAACAACTCTATTTACTTAACCATTTTACCGAGGAAAACGGTATGAAAGCTTCAAGCATAATAATGTTTGCCGGGCTGATAATGAGCTCAGAAACATTGCTGGCATTACCGGTTGATAACGATGCCGGCAGTCAGAAACTAGAAAAAATGACCATGGCCGAATCAATGGCGCAATCCGATCAGCTGCAGTCAGCTGCCTCCGGGCTCAGTTTGCAGCAGGCGGAGAAAATGGCTCTGCAACGCGACAGCTTAAGTAAGAGTTTTAAACAGAATGAACTGGCTTTTGCAGATCAGGCCAGAGCCACTGATACATGGCAAGATCCGAGAATTAAGCTAGGTGTGCAGGCATTACCGGTGGATAGTTTTGATTTAGAGCAGGAAAATATGACCCAGTTAGTGCTGGGCTACCAGCAAATGCTTCCGCGAGGTGACAGCAATGCGAATGCCTCTGCATCTATGATGGCGATGTCACGTACCCAAACAGCTCGTGGGCAGCAGCGTGAGCGGCAGGTGTTAATGAAGGTGCGTCAGGCCTGGTTAGATGTGGTGTTGCAGCAAAAGACCATCGGCATTATTCAGGCTAACCGTCAGTTGTTTGAAGAAATGCTAGATGTCTCCCAGGCATTTTATGCCTCTGGTCGGCAACAACAGCAGGATGTTGTGCAGGCAGAATTAGAAATTTCGCTGGTTGATGACCGTCTGCAGCGTACCCATTCAGAATTGATTGTGGCGCAGGCAAACCTGGCAAAGTGGGTGGGCGAAGAAAATATGGTTCAGGGTGTTGCGGTCAATCAGGCCGACTTGACATTGCCTTCAATACAGGCTGTTACTGAATTGAAACGGCGACTGGAAACCAATCCGGAATTAATTGCGATGCAGCAACAGGTTATTGGCCAGCAAAAGAAGCTCGCATTGGCCGATGATCAATACAGTCCGCAGTGGGGCTTTGACATTACATACGGATTTCGTTCTGGCAATAATGGTAACAACCCTGCAAATGATAGCCGTTCTGATTTCTTAACCGCAATGGTAACCCTTGATTTGCCACTTTTTACCGCCAATAAACAGGACAAAAATGTTTCGGCAGAAAAGCAGCGATTACAAGCTACCCGCTATCAACAACTTGATGTGAACCGGGATTTATTGAAGCGTTTGCAGACCGTTGTGGGACGCTTACAAAAGTTAAAAGATCGTCATCAGCTATATGAAAACAAAGTGCTTCCCCAGGCAAAACAAAATTCAGAAGTTTCATTTAGTGGTTATCAAAGTGGCGTGGTCAGTTTTTTCACTCTCACTCGCGCCAGGGTGACTGAACTCAATACACGATTAGCCGATCTGCAAATTGATGTGGCTTACAACAAAGCCTTTGCAGAATTACAATATTTGATTGGAGAAAAATCATGAATTCAAACGGCAAAATAATTTCCGTTATCGCCATTGTTATTGCTTTAGGGGTCGGTTGGTTTGCCGGCAATTCTTCAGCACCCATGTCGAGTGGTGAAACGGCGGTGGAGCATAGTGTTAAGCATTTGGATTCCAAATATCAGTGCCCTATGCATCCCAATATTGTAAAAGATAATGAGGGTAGTTGCCCAATTTGCGGGATGACGTTAATTCCGCTCGAGCAGGATGTAAAAACGGCGGCGAAAAAACAAAAAGTGGTTCTTTACTGGGTGGCTCCGATGGACCCGAACTATCGTCGTGACAAACCGGGCAAGTCTCCTATGGGGATGGATTTAGAGCCGGTTTATAGTGATGGTGATGAGGCTGACAACGGTGATGAAGCTGGTCCAGTGGTAAAGATTTCTGCAGCAGTTGAAAATAATTTAGGTGTGCGTACCGCACTGGTCGAGTCAGGTAAATTGTGGCGTAAAATTACTACCGTCGGTTATGTTGATCTGGATGAATCGAAAGTCAGTCACATTCACTTAAGAGTAGATGGCTGGATAGAAAAACTTGCGATTGATACCGAAGGCGACCGGGTTAAAAAAGGTCAACGACTGTTTGACTTGTATTCACCCAAGCTGGTTAATGCAATGGAAGAATATTTGCAGGCAATGCGCTCAAAAAATCAACGTCTGATTGTGGCATCACGAGAAAAGCTGGTGTCACTAGGTATCAGTAAACGTCAAATAGATAAGCTGAAAAAAACCCGCAAAGTGTCACAAACCATCAGCGTATATGCACCGCAAGACGGTATCATAACCATGTTGATGGCGCGTGAAGGCATGTATGTTCAGCCAAAAAATGAAGTAATGACTATGGCTGATTTATCCAGCGTATGGGTGATGGCTGAAGTGTTTGAAAGTCAGAGTGCCTGGGTAGAGCTTGGGCAACCTGCAGATGTTGAATTAACGTTTATTCCGGGACGCACATGGCAAGGCAAGGTGGATTATATCTACCCGAGCTTAGACCCTAAAAATCGCACATTAAAAGTACGTTTAAGGTTTGATAATCCGGGTGAAATGTTAAAGCCGAATATGTATGCCAATGTTATTATTTATGGTGGAGCAAAAAAAGATGTGTTGAGTGTGCCACGTGAAGCGGTTTTGCGTTCGGGCGGTACTGAGCGTTTAATTATTGCTAAAGGTAAAGGTCGTTTTGCACAACGTTTTGTGGTGGTCGGTATGGAGTCTGGAGATTTTGTAGAAATTATATCCGGTATTAGTGTCGGTGAAAAAGTAGTGACTTCGGCGCAATTTTTAATTGATTCAGAAGCCAGTATGAAAGCCAGTATTGCACGCATGAGCGATCCTGAGCCTGCGAAAATGTCAGATAAGGAAATGGCTGACATGAACGCTCCGGCAAAAGGTACCGGTGTGATTACCAGCTTAATGATTGATCACGGCATGATTACCATGCAGCATGATCCGATTGAGTCGTTAGGCTGGCCGGAAATGACTATGGATTTCACTACCATGGAAGGCGTGTCATTAGACGGTTTAGCGGTGGGTGATGCGGTTGAATTTGAGCTGATGGAAATGGATGAAAAATATTTAATTTCAACCATTAATAAGCAGGGAGAATAAAGATGATCGCACAGATTATTCAATGGTCAATTCACAACCGCTTTATGGTGTTAGTGATGACCTTTATTATTACCGGCTGGGGAATTTACTCCGTCAGTAATACGCCACTGGATGCACTGCCGGATTTATCCGATGTGCAGGTCATTATAAAAACACCATATCCCGGGCAGGCTCCGCGGGTAGTCGAAGATCAGGTGACCTATCCCTTAACCACCGCTATGCTGTCTGTACCTAAAGCGGTCAATGTTCGCGGTTATTCTTTCTTTGGCGATTCGTATGTTTACGTTATTTTTGAAGATGGCACCGACCCGTATTGGGCGCGTTCACGGGTGCTCGAATATTTAAGTCAGGTGGCAAGTAATTTACCCGCTAGTGCAAAACCCACTTTAGGGCCGGATGCAACAGGTGTTGGCTGGGTCTATGAATATGCACTGGTGGATCGCACCGGGAAAAATGATTTATCCCAGCTGCGTTCATTGCAAGACTGGTTTTTAAAATATGAATTGCAAACCGTTAGCGGTGTATCTGAGGTGGTGACACTCGGCGGCATGGTGAAACAATATCAGGTGGTGTTAGATCCAAATAAGTTACGTGCTTATAATCTGCCGATTGCAAAAATAAAATCAGCGATTAAACGTGCCAATCAGGAAACCGGTGGCTCTGTTATTGAAATGGGCGAAGCCGAATACATGGTGCGAGCAACCGGCTATATTGATAGTCTGCAAGATCTAAGAGATATTCCATTAGGGGTTAATAAAAAAGGCTCTCCCATCTTATTAAAAGATATTGCCGAAGTTCGACTCGGGCCGCAGATGCGTCGTGGCATTGCAGAGTTAAATGGTGAAGGCGAAGTGGTGGGTGGCATTATCGTCATGCGCTTTGGTGAAAACGCTTTAAAAACGATTGCCGGTGTTAAAGCTAAACTGGAAGAATTAAAACCCGGTTTACCCGAAGGTGTAGAGATAGTAGAAGTCTATAACCGTTCACACTTAATTGAGCGTGCGGTTGATACCTTAAGCATGAAACTACTGGAAGAGTTTTTAGTTGTGGCAGTGGTCTGTGCGGCATTCCTGTTTCACATGCGTTCAGCATTAGTGGCCATTATGTCATTGCCTGTAGGTATTTTAGGTGCATTTATTATTATGCATTCGCAGGGTATGAATGCCAACATCATGTCATTGGGGGGTATTGCGATTGCGATCGGTGCGATGGTGGACGCCGCTATTGTGATGATTGAAAACATGCATAAGCATATAGAAAAGGAGGGGCTGACAGATGAAAATCGCTGGCAACTGGTTGCCAAAGCGTCGATGGAAGTGGGGCCGCCATTATTCTTTTCATTAATTATTATAACACTGAGTTTTATGCCAGTGTTTACCCTTGAGGCACAGGAAGGCAAACTGTTTGCACCGTTGGCATACACTAAAACATTTGCAATGGCAGTGTCTGCCGGTTTAGCGATTACCTTAGTGCCGGTCTTAATGGGGTACTTCATTCGCGGGCATATTACCCCGGAAGAAAAAAATCCAATTAACCGTGTGTTAATGAAAGCCTATAAACCTTTTATTGATATGGTGTTGCATTCGCCTAAAAAAGTTGTCGGAGTTTCGTTGGCTCTGGTGATTGTCGGTATGTGGCCGGTCACTCAATTAGGCTCGGAGTTTATGCCGGACCTGGATGAAGGTGATTTAATGTATATGCCGACCACCTTCCCGGGTATTTCAATTGGTAAAGCTCAGGAAATTTTGCAGCAAACTGATAAATTGATTAAAACCGTACCGGAAGTTAAATCTGTGTTTGGTAAAATTGGCCGTGCCGATACGGCAACTGATCCGGCGCCTTTAACGATGATTGAAACCACCGTGCAGTTAAAGCCAAAGTCTGAATGGCGTGAAGGCATGACGACGGAAAAGTTGAAAAAGGAATTAAGTGAATTAATTAGATTTCCCGGCTTAACTAACGCATGGGTTATGCCAATTAAAACACGGATTGATATGCTCGCCACCGGTATAAAAACACCAGTGGGTATCAAGGTGGCGGGTGCTGATTTAAAAGTTATTGAAGATATCGGTAAAGATATTGAAAAAGCGATTTTAACTGTACCGGGTACAGCCTCTGCTTATTCAGAGCGGGTTGCTGGCGGACGTTATGTGACGGTAGATGTTGATCGTTTAGCCTCGGCACGTTTCGGTTTAAATATTGCCGACGTGCATGATGTGATCAGTACCGCACTGGGTGGTATGCAGGTATCACAATCAGTTGAAGGGCTGGAGCGTTATCCGATTAATGTGCGTTATCCCAGAGACGTTCGTGACTCATTGGACAAGTTGCGTAATCTTCCGGTGGTAACACCTTCCGGTGCACGTATTTCACTGAGTGAAGTGGCGAGCATCAGAGTTGAAGATGGTCCGGCCGTTATTAAAAGTGAAAATGCACGACCTAATGGCTGGACCTTTGTTGACATTGAAGGCCGTGACTTAGGCTCTTATGTTGCAGAAGCACAGAAGGTTGTCGCAGAAAAAGTGAAGTTACCACCCGGTTACTCTATTGCCTGGTCTGGTCAGTATGAATATATGGTGAGAGCAAAAGAGCGTTTGTCGGCAGTCGTACCAGTCACACTTGGGATTATCATTTTATTACTGTACTTAAATTTCCGTAACTTCTCAGAAGTGGCGCTGATAATGGGAACGCTCCCCATGGCATTAATTGGTGGCTTCTGGCTACTGTACTTATTGGACTATAATATGTCTGTTGCAGTGGGCGTTGGCTTTATTGCGTTGGCCGGTGTGT
>CAZHEA010000091.1:0-11051 GCA_964531165.1 uncultured Thiotrichaceae bacterium | reverse complement strand
GGAGCAGGTAAGGTTGCTCAAACGGTAACCAAACATGCTGCAGAAAAAGCCCGCGAAAATGCATCGCGATGGATTCGTCCACCGTTTGCCATTGAAGAGCTGGATCTTCTCATTGGCTGCAGCCGCTGTGGTGACTGTATCAGTGCATGCCCCCATGGAATTATTTTTCCTTTATCTTCCAAACTCGGTGTAAAAGTTTTCAATACCCCGGCAATGGATTTAAACAATCATGGTTGTCACTTATGTGAAGACTGGCCATGTGTGCAGGCTTGTGAAAAAGACGTTTTAAAATTTTCTGAGTTAGTTAATGCGGAGGAGGCTGGTGAGGAGAAAAGTAATGCGGCAGTTATCAGGCCAATGCCTAAAATGGCACAAGTGTCGATTAATACAAAAACGTGTCTGCCCTACAGCGGCCCTGAATGTGGAGCCTGCCGGGTATGCCCGGTAGAAGGTGCGATGGTCTGGAGCATGGAGCGACCGAGTATTAATATGGAATTATGTACCGGTTGTGCTTTATGTCGCGAGGCCTGTATTGTCGAACCCAAAGCAATAGATGTTTTATCTCTTTATAAATCCAAATAATTAAACACAAGTCACTTTGTCTGGGGTTACTTCACGGGGTCTATCTTCACGGGGTTACTTTACTTCACGGGGTCGGAGTCATGCGCAGTAGTCTTTAACAGGAAACATAGATTTTTACGTGCATGACTCCGACCCCTGCAGCAGCTTTACGTGCATGACTCCGACCCCTGCAGCAGCTCACTTACACACCGGTGAAAATCAATAATATACCGGCATCATTAATCCCAGTCTTCATCCAGAGGTTTCTGCATATCTTCATGACAATTGAAACAGGCCAGTTTCTGACTCTCATAATATGCATGGTCATCATCATCACCACCTTTATATACCTCTACATCATCAGGCAGCTGATGAGCAATTCCTTTATGACAGTCGATACAGGTTTTGTCACGCTCCCGTGAATACTTATGTACCATTCCACTACGACTTTTTTGAAACTTCATTTCCATATAATCAAATGAATGGCAGTTTCTACACTCCCGAGAATCGGTATCTTTCATCGCCTTCCACACATGACTTGCCAGCTCAAGACGTTTTTCATTAAATTTTTCAGAAGTATTAATAGATCCGATTAAAGTATGAACAAGTTCGTTACTTGCCTGAATTTTACGTACCACTTTATGGGTCCAGTCACGGGGGACATGACAGTCGGAGCAAACAGCCCTCACACCTGCACGATTTTTATAATGTATGGTTTTTTTATATTCCTGATAAACATTATCTTCCATTGAATGGCAACTGATACAAAATTCGAGAGAGTTGGTCGCCTCCATTGCGGTATTAAATCCACCCCAGAAAATTATACCAACCATCATAAATATGATTGATGCGCCAATAGTTGTACCGAGAATGATTTTTCTTGAAAGTAAATGCTGATAAAATGCTAACATTGAGAACTCTTAAGCAGGGAAAGGTAGAAAGGTTAACAAGATACAGGCTATAACATTGCGATCTAAATTATTTAGTCTCATATTTAGATTTAATGTATCGAATCAAACGTTTATTTTCTGATATTAATGCAGCTTCCATAACACTAATATCATCATTATTTTTTACATGTATATTGGCACCTTTTGATATCAGGTATCTGGCAACTTCAGTATCTCCATAAAGACAGGCATTTATAAGTGCAGTTGTACTATCCTGATCTTTAGAGTTTACATCTGCCCCGTTTTCTACCAATAACTCAACAAACTCGATACCTCTCAAAGGCGCCATAACAATAGGCGCCTGATTAAAAGGAGCCTGCTTGATATTTACATCTGCTCCTTTTTTAATCAATTCAGAGGAGTATTCGTAATCACCACGAGTCACTGCATCATATAAATTATACTCTAAGTCACCAGCCTGTATGTGCTGTGTAAAAAGACTCGTTAACATTACAAAAACAGGTTTTGTTTTAATCATATTATTTATTAAATTGGATAGTTGATTAAGTATATGTTTAACCGCTAATGACTATTGCCAAGCTACAGTCAATATTATGTCAGATAGTTAATCTATATCAAATAAAGCCTTTTATAAAGGCACTAATTATAATCATCTCCCGACGACAAATGTAGCGAAATTTTAAACTATCGACACAATATTAATAAACACTAAATATCGAATATTATAATAAAATAAAAAACATATTTTTATCTTGCCTAAAGTATTATTGAATTGCATCAAGAGGTTGCTTCCTATAGCATCGATTAAGTCAAAAATTATAAAAAAAACAGGGCACATATTGAATAACAAGTGGTTTTTAAGAGTAGGGGTGCTTGCCTGCTTTCTGGCTTTTTTCGTTATCGTTCTAGGCGCATACGTACGCCTGTCTGATGCCGGACTTGGCTGTCCGGACTGGCCTGGCTGTTTTGGGCAATTAACCGCACCGGACGAGGCACACGAAATCACTCAGGCGGTCAATTTATACCCGCACCTTGAAGTCCACTCAGGTAAAGCCTGGAAGGAAATGATTCACCGCTATTTCGCCAGTACACTTGGCTTGCTCATATTAATAATGGCTTTTTTAGCGTGGAAGCATCGCAAAAACACAAATCAGCAGGTTTTATTACCTTTGGGTTTAGTGGCACTGGTTATTTTTCAGGGCATGCTTGGGATGTGGACGGTTACCCAACTGGTACGACCCACCATCGTCACTCTGCATTTATTAATGGGGCTACTGACACTAAGCACGCTATTCTGGATAATATTAAAACACCAGCAGTTGTGGCTGGAAAATATTCGAAATACTGAAATAAGCAGTTATTTCAGGCCACTTGCAAAACTGGCTTTACTGGCTTTAGTCTTACAGATTTTTTTAGGGGGCTGGACCAGCACCAATTACGTTGCGCTTTATTGCCCTGACTTTCCAACCTGCCAGGGAGTATGGCTGCCAGAATTAAACTTTGGTGATGCCTTTGTCTTTTTTAAAGACCCTACTGTAAATTATGAAGGCGGCACTTTGACATTAGAAGCCGGCGTTACTGTACATTTTTTACATCGTGTCGGCGCATTAATTGCCACCATTACACTCACAACTTTAGCTGTTTTAATGCTGTTAAAAATTAATAATTCTACTTTACGTAAACTGGCCGTTTTGCTACTCGTACTATTGACCTCACAGGTTTCACTAGGCATAGCAAATGTTGAACTGGTACTTCCAATACCCATTGCTGTTTCTCATAATGCAGGTGCCGCGTTACTGTTACTTGCATTAATATTAATTAATTTTAGTTTAGCTCACACCAGTAAACGAATCTCCCCAAATGATATAAACAAGGCTCCATTATGACTGAAGCAACTTTAAAATCACCTGCAAAATCATCCAGCGTAAGCTGGCGTAATTACTATAATTTGTGTAAGCCAAAAGTCGTTTACCTGATTGTCTTCACTGCCATTGTCGGTATGCTACTTTCAACACCCGGCGCATTACCACTGGACACTTTTATTGCAGCCTGTCTTGGCATAGGACTCGCATCTGCTTCAGGTGCAGCATTAAATCACTGGGTGGACCAGAGAATCGATGTTCTAATGGAGCGCACCAGCAACCGCCCGTTACCACAGGGTGAACTAACTTCACGTCAGGCTTTGATATTTGCATTATCACTTGCAGTAATCGCGATGGTTATTTTATTAGTCTGGACTAACCTGTTAACCGCATTACTTACCCTGACTTCACTAGTGGGTTATGCCGTTGTCTATACCATGTTTTTAAAGCGCTCAACACCGCAAAACATTGTGCTTGGTGGTGCAGCGGGTGCAGCCCCTCCATTACTTGGATGGGCGGCAATGACCGGTGAAGTCAATGCCGAAGCTCTGTTATTATTTTTAATTATTTTTGTATGGACGCCACCGCATTTCTGGGCACTGGCTATTAAACGTAAAGATGAATATGCACGTGCCGGCTTACCTATGTTACCGGTAACTCATGGTGTACCTTTTACTAAAGTACATATTGTACTTTATACTTTGCTGCTATTAGCCGTTAGCTTTATGCCTTTCGTTATCCACATGACCAGCCTAATTTACTTTGCCGGTGCGCTTGCACTAGGCTTAGGATTTTTATACCACACACTTAAACTATATAAAACCGGTGAGAGTGATGAGCACGCAATGAAAACATTCAGTTACTCAATTTTTTACTTAAGTGCTCTATTTGGATTTTTACTAATCGACCATTACGCAAGGATACTGCTGCGCATGTATATGTAGTTTTTATAATGAAAACGGGCAGGCTACTAACTAAGTTTATCCTGCCCGGTCTCAGTTGATAAACAGGCTATGGAAATGCCGGCATACTTGCCTCAGTTCCACCTGTGATAATTTGCTTATGTGCCTGCATCTGCCGGGTGACTAATTCAACCTTATCCATCGGCACATCAACAATTAATAATATTTTGCCTTCCTCCATCGACTGCTCAAATTCTTTAAGCCGGGAGTTTTTAGCACTAGAACCAATCATACCGGCAGACCAGACACCAAAACCTGCACCAAACAAAGTACAGCCCAGTACAATCAGCCCCATGATGGAGCCAACCTGCAGCGCTGTTATCGCTATAATACTGCCTAATAGACCGGACATACCGCCAATAACGATACCCGTCTCCACACCATGCACAATATCACTGGTTTGAAATATAGTTGCCTCGGGCAAATCACCCAGGTCCACACCGTCCTTCGCCATCACATGAATATGATGATCATTAATTCGGGCAAGTAACAGCTCATTGACAGTAGTTTCGGCTTCTTCCAGATTTGGAAGTAAAAAGTAGAGTCGTTTTTTCATTTTGATCTCCTATTGACTGAGTTGGGGTACTCTAGAAAACCTGATATTCAAATTGATTATAGCTCCCTGAATCAGTCAGAGTCAGAAACTGGATAAACGGTATAATTTAATACTTATCCATCTGTTTACTGCATAAAAAAATCCGCAAATGCGGATTTTTTTATGCTTAGTTGAAGGAGATGCTTGCTATGCGGATGTTGCCGATATGAAGAAAATAGCCGCTCCAAGAAACACAACCAGCATAACCAGACCAATGGTAATTACCCAGGTAGAATAGACAAAGCCTTCCTCTTCAGGAATATGCATAAAAATAGGGATACCGGTATACAGTAGATAAACTGCACCAGCAATAGCTGCCAGCCCCACGATAACGTTTATATATAAAACAGGATAGAGTGCAACAAAACCCAGTAAAAAGAGTGGCAATGAGGAGAATACCGCTAATTCAGTACAATGTAATGGATCAGGGTCAAGATCAAACGTTTTAGAAAACCAGCATATTGCATAACCCAGCACATAGACTCCGATATTTAAGCTGAAAAATGCAAACAAAGCAGCGACAATTGCTTTATCTTTTGGCATGGTAAATAAGGTACCAATCCCCAGATCCCAACCAATATAGACAGTAGCAATATAAACACAAACTGTTGGTATTAGCGCTAGAACAGCGACATGAAGTAAAATGTCAGTAATTTGTGCAGGTTCACGGTCCGCATTTTGAAGGCATTCTTTCGGGTTGTAGACATGGCAAAAGTGTTTGAACAACATTAATTAATACTCCACATTATTATCGTTTTTATAACCTACTTAGTTCAAGTAAGTTACTTTAATTACAAGTATAGAAGCTAATCTAAAATTATTGTGTTTTATTTCTATCTTTGTACCTCAAAGGTACTGATTTTTCTACGACTAAAAATAATTCCAGTACTCTATATAACACAATTAAATAGCCAATGAAAAGCAATAAATACTATATATTATGAATATTTTAAATAAGTTTAGATTATGGCTATAAAGTATAGAATTCACTGATTGTAGGAGTATGATCTATTAGTCAGTTTTATCCATAAAATACTAATTTGAGAGGCGAGAATGACAGAGCAAAAAATTGAAAAACGCAAAGGAACCGGATTTCTAAATATAATGAAAAGTACTCTTTTTGCTGCCAGTGGTATTCAGACAAAGGGCAATCGAGAGCGTGACTTTGAGCACGGCAAACCCTCATCTTTTATCATTGCAGGTATTATTTTTGTTATCATATTTATTGTGAGCCTGATAGGCATAGTGCAGCTTGTTATATCTGTAGCAACACCCTGATATCACACTTAGCCACTACGAAAAGTATTCAGCACAAATAGCTATATTGCGCTGAACTTATCTAAAATTAGAATTAACGTAAACGCGAGACTTTGAGCAATTTATTAAGGTCTTTACGAATCAGTTTTGGCTTAAGCTGCTTCGGAAAGTACATCATAATATTCCCCAGTGGATCAACTAGATAAATTGACTCCATCTTTGCCGGATTAACTTCTAGCTTAGACAGCGCCGTAATACTCTCCGCTTGTGCATAAATATGTCCGGTTGTATCTGAGTACTCCTTAGCAATTAATCCAGCGAATGCGATGTCAGGATCGGCCAGATGCACAATCGCATGATTAACACGATCCTGATACTTGCCGATACCGATATTAATTTGTCGCATATTATAAATACTGGTCTGACAGTCACTATCACAACTTGCACCAGCAAAATATAGCATTCGCCAATGTGGAGTTAATTCTTCTTCTGATAAAACCTCAGCATCATTACCGCTGATTTTCAAAGTGTGAATATCCACAATTGGAATAATTAATTCACCATTACTTTTTATAGAAGGCCGGTCACCAAAGTAAAAATAGCCATATGCCAGAATAGCTGGAATAAAAAAAGATGCGGTTAAAATCCAAAGCGCGGTATTACTTCGTTGAGGCTGATCTTCTGACACTTCTGTTGAGGTTTGATTATTCATAAATTAACTGATCTCTTTTAATTTTTTTGTATTAACGACAATGTATATGATAAACAGCGCAAGTGATAGCCCGAACCATTGAAACGCATAACCCGTATGTTTTTCACTGCGCATATTTATTTTAACAGGGAGTGGCTTTAATGCTGTTTGCTCCGCCACATTCATAATAATAACCATTGGCATTAATTTATATTTTAACTGTTTTTGAATTTCAGCCACATCAATATATTGTAAAACTACGGGCCATTTTTCATAGCTATTGGCATAGCCAGACAACACAAGACCTTTAGACGGTGGCTTTGCCATGAGGCCATTTATTTTCTGCATTAATGCAGAAACGGCTACATCAGGCAACTCACTACGACTTGCCCCAACCGGCAACCAGCCCCGGTTCACGAGTATTGCCAGATCACCTGACAGTTTCAATGGCGTAAACACACTGTATCCTGCCTGCATATTACTGACTTGATTATCCAGTAATAGCTGGTGCTGATCGTCAAACTCACCACTCACATATACCGGCTGATAAAGCCAGTCATCTTCATTCTCAGCCGTATCACTGAGCGCGATTGGTGCTGCATCCTGCTTGCTCTCTATTAATGATTGCAAATTGGCTTTATAATCAGCTCGATCAAGCTGCCAAAGACCGAGTGATATCATTAGATACAACAGGGCAAGGGTAACCATGCTGGGTATTAACGTGGCTTTGAATCGATAATGTTTGATTTGTATACCTGACATGATTTAAACAAATTTATAAGATTTTTTAAGAGGTTAATAACGTGATGTTCAAAATTTTTATTGGTTTTTTATTACTGGTTGTTTTGTTTAGCTTAGGATCAGCACTATACCATCTTGTGAACAATAAAGGAGGAGGCTCTGATAAATTAATTAAGTCTTTAACCTGGAGAATTGGTTTGTCTGTCGGAATCTTTATTTTACTTATAGTCGGTCAGGCATTGGGGTTGATTCAACCGCACGGATTATGAAAAAACAGAAGTCATAAGCATCAAGAACAAACTTATGACTTCTGAATCATCACCGGATTTAGAACCAGTATACAAATATAAACAATCCTAACCAGACTACATCTACAAAATGCCAGTACCATGCAACGGCTTCAAAAGCAAAATGATTGTCTGCCGTAAAATGACCTTTCAGACAACGAATTAAAATCACTAACAACATGGTTGTACCCATGGTTACATGAAATCCGTGGAAACCGGTTAGCATAAAGAAAGTACTGCCATAAATACCTGAGTCCATCGTTAGACCCAGCTCATTATAAGCATGAATATATTCTTCAACCTGTAAAATCAGGAAGCAAACACCTAATAAAACCGTTAAGCCCAGACCAATATTAAGCTGTTTACGATTACCTGCACGTAATGCGTGATGTGCCCAGGTTACGGTTACACTAGACGTCAATAAAATTGCAGTATTAATAGCTGGTAAGCCCATTGCACCCATTGCTTCTCTTGGCGCAACTACATCTGCACTTGGGTTACTGAGTAAAGGCCAGACCGATTCAAATGCAGGCCACAAAAACTCATGGGTAGCTGCATTATTACCTGCACCACCTAACCAGGGCACAGCAAATGTTCTGGCATAGAAGAGCGCACCAAAGAAGGCAGCGAAGAACATGACTTCGGAAAATATAAACCACATCATTCCAAGGCGGAAAGATTTATCTACCTGTGCATTATAATTACCCGCCATAGATTCATCAATGACTGAGCCAAACCAGCCAAAAAACAAATAAGCAATCAGTAATAGCCCGACGGGAAGAAACAATGACATCTCGCCCGCATGTATTGTATTAACCGCACCGATAACGGTAGTCGTTAATGCAACTGTTCCAACAATGGGCCATTTACTGGGTTCAGGTATAAAGTATTCACCATGACTTGCAGTACTCATAATTTTTGATCCTGTTTAAGTGAAAGCGATTTTGATTTGTTTGCCGTATTGGCAGCTAAATCCTGTTTTTTAATCTTTTGATTTTCAGGGCTGGTAAAGAAAGTATAGGACAATGCAATTTCATTTATATTTTTTGACAATTCGCTGTCAACAATAAATGTAACGGGCATAATTTTTTCTTCACCGGCTTTTAGCTCTTGCTGGGTAAAGCAAAAGCATTCTGTTTTTTGAAAATAGGCAGCGGCCAAACCGGGCACAACACTCGGCACCGCATTGCCAACAATGCTTTTATCGGATATGTTTTTTGCAATGTATGAAATGGTTGTAGGTTGACCAGGGTGCACGTCAATAAAACTTTGCTGGGGCTTGAATTCCCACGGCATATTTTCATTAAGGCTGGCTAAAAAAGTAATTCGGATAGTCCGACTCTCATCTACAATGGGAGGCGTCTCAAAATTCACTTTATCACCGGTTTTACCGTTCAGACCCGTTACATCACAAAACACGTCATACAATGGAACCAGCGCAAAACCGAAACCAAACATGGCAACTACCAATAACAGTAGTTTGCCGATAATTTTTGAATTATCGTTTGTTTGATTGCCTGAGCTTTGCGCTGTCATTGTACTTTCCAGTTCCGCCTGTTATTTAACTTCAGGTGGAGTCGTGTAGCTGTGGAATGGAGCAGGCGATGGAAGATCAAATTCCAGACCATGCGCACCTTCCCAAACTTTATTCGTTGCCTTCTCACCACCTTTTATGCATTTGATAACAACATAAAGGAAGATTAACTGTGAGAAGCCAAATACGAATGCACCAATAGACGCAATCTGATTAAACTCAGCAAACTGCAGTGCGTAGTCAGGGATACGACGTGGCATGCCAGCTAATCCAACAAAGTGCATTGGAAAGAATAATACGTTAGCCGAAATAGTGGTTAGCCAGAAATGCAGCTTGCCGAGTTTTTCGTCATACATATTGCCGGTCCACTTAGGTAACCAGAAATATACCGCTGCCATAATCGAGAAGGCCGCACCGGTTACCAGCACATAGTGAAAATGCGCCACTACGAAGTAGGTATCGTGATACTGGAAGTCAGCCGGTACGATACAGAGCATCAGGCCGGTAAACCCACCCATGGTAAACAGGAAGATAAAGGCAATCGCAAATAACATCGGTGTTTCAAATGTTAAGGCACCGCGCCACATGGTAGAAATCCAGTTAAAGACTTTTACACCTGTCGGTATCGCAATCAGCATGGTGGCATACATAAAGAATAACTCACCCGCAACTGGCATACCGGTTGTAAACATGTGGTGAGCCCACACGATGAACGACAGGAAGGCGATAGATGCGGTTGCATATACCATTGAGCTGTAACCGAATAAAGGCTTGCGCGAGAAAGTCGGTACGATGGAAGAGATGATACCGAAAGCCGGTAAAATCATAATATACACTTCAGGGTGACCGAAGAACCAGAACACATGCTGGAACATCACAGGGTCACCACCACCGGCTGCATCGAAGAAGCTGGTGCCGAAATTTCTATCGGTCAGCATCATTGTTACCACACCCGCCAATACCGGCATAACTGCGATTAGCAGATAAGCCGTAATGAACCAGGTCCATACAAAGATAGGCATCTTCATATAAGTCATGCCGGGGGCACGAAGATTCATAATGGTGGCGATAACATTGATTGCACCCATTACCGATGAGATCCCCATTAAGTGAACTGAGAAGATAAAGTAATCAGTACTATCAGGGCCATAGGTAGTGGAGAGCGGGGCATAGAATGTCCAGCCGAAGTTCGGCGCAGACCCCATACCCATTAAGCTCATTGCTAAACTTGCTAGCAACAAACCAAATGCGCCTGGTAGTAACCAGAAGCTCCAGTTATTCATTCTAGGTAAAGCCATGTCTGGTGCACCGATCATCATCGGTAACTGCCAGTTAGCTAAGCCAACGAAGGCCGGCATAATCACACCAAATACCATGATTAAACCATGCAGCGTAGTTAGCTGATTAAAGAATTCCGGCTCTACAATTTGTAGACCGGGCTGAAAGAGCTCAGCACGTATCACTAGCGCCAACGCGCCACCAATAAAAAACATGGTGAAGGCGAACCACAGGTACATGGTGCCAATGTCTTTATGATTTGTACTAAACAGCCACCGACCTATGCCAGTAGGCTTATGATCGTGATCGTGATGTTCTTCTACTACAGCGTTCATATTTGCCTCTTTTATAAGTTAGTATTAGCGAGCTGCT
>CAZHEA010000090.1:0-11116 GCA_964531165.1 uncultured Thiotrichaceae bacterium | reverse complement strand
TGCTGACAGTTGCTCGGTGATAGCATCATCTTCAACGATCCAGAATGTGTGCGCAATACCGTCGTCGGCAATCACATCATACAACGGCTTGCCTTCGGCAACTTTATTTAATAAACCATCAATCACATCATCGGATTTATACGCCAGTAACACCGGCCCGGTTTGCGCATTCAGTGCTTCAATTTGCGCCACCCGGTCGTTCTCTTTTGCCGGACGGGTAAATTCATGTTTACGAATTCGATTGGTGTCGTAATGCTTCACTGATGCCGCCGCTACTAAGCCGGTTTGCACAATGTCACCCATTTTTAAGCGATACACATAATAACGAGGCTGGGCTTCGCGAATGAGCACCGCATCATCCACCAGTTTCTGTAAATTTTCTGCAGCCTTTGCATAAACCGCCGGGTCATAGGGATCGATATCTTCCGCCAGATCTATTTCTGCCTTCGAAATATGCAAAAAACTCATCGGTTTGCCCACTACTCGCTCACGGGCTTCGGCACTATTGAGCACGTCATACGGGGGTGCAACAACATCTTCAACACGCTCAGGACGCGGACGCAAACCGGCAAAGGGACGAATTAGTGGCATAATTTCCTCATTTATATAATGGTCAATATTGTTGCTTACTATACAGGTATTGGTGGATTTTTTTTAGCCCACAGGTATGCTGTTTCGCATTTATTCTTTTATCTTAATATCAGGCAAATTTATTTCTAATGAATGACTTTCTAGATCAGCTCAAAACCTCTCCCGCAACCAATAGCTTTGACAACACCATGGCAGTGATTGATGCAAATTACGACTTTACTCCCTGTGAATTTTCAAACGGCGATTTAAACAATGCACAGGATCAGAACAATGGCTCCTGTAAAATCTTTGCCTTTGCCCGCTTACACGATTTAGACCAACAGCAAACCCTACACTGCTTTGGCGACTACTATCGAATTGATGTACTACAACATCCACATGCCAGTGATCACCAGAATATTCGTAACTTTATAAAGCTGGGCTGGGCTGGGATTAAATTCGCCACTCAACCACTAACCAAAAAATAAAACAATCTGTACGGTTAACATAATCGATAGCAGACCGCTGCTTTGCGCTCCGTCACATAACAAATGATATAATAGTTGCATATACAAGTACTTTATGATTTAATTTAAGCATGTTTGAAAAATGCATCTACTTCAATACCAATACACTGGCACGTCAGATTAATAAAATCTGGGACGATGCGTTTCAGCCCCTTGGACTGTCGCCTTCCCACGCCTATGTGCTACGGGTAGTTTTAAACCAGCCCGCTATATCGATGAAACAGATTGCTGAAGAACTGGAACTCGCACCTTCAACCGTAACCCGCTTTGTTGACAGCCTGATAAATAAAAAATTTCTTATGCGGGTTTCCGATAGCGGTGATAAACGCAGCACTAAAATACTGCCCACAGCACAGGCTAAAAAGATTCACAAAAAACTCGATAAAATCAGCCAGCAACTCTATGCCAGCCTCAATGAGGTGATTGGCAAAAAAACATTTTCTTCGCTGGTTTCAGATATGCGGGAAATTCGACAAAAAATATAGACCCTTAAAATTTTAATGTTAACTCTATTCGATAATATAATTGTATGTACAAACAATTATATTATCGGGATTCAACAAGCCTTATTTATCAAAAAGGAAAAACACTATGCCCCTGTCCACCGAACTATACTGGCTTTGCCTGGTAACGCTTTTCACTTCTATTATGTGGCTACCTTATATTTTTAACCGCATCATTGAAATGGGACTCTGGTCCGCCCTCTATAGCCCACAACCCGATATACGCCCGCGTGCACAATGGGCCGAACGGATGATGCGCGCCCATGAAAACGCGGTGGAAAATCTCGTAATATTTGCACCTTTAGTGATTCTTACAGAAATCACTCAACAGCATGGCACTGCCAGCGCGTATGCGGTTAGCCTGTATTTTTATGCGCGCTTAATTCACTTCATTGCTTTTACATTTGCAATCCCACTTATTCGAGTGCCCGCTTTTCTGGGCGGTTTTAGCGCACAGCTCATACTCTCATTAAACCTGCTGAATCTCATTTAGGACACCCTAATGATAAAACTACACGGTCTAGATATTTCAGGAAACACCTACAAGGCTAAACTGTTAATGAGTTTGCTAAAAATTGAATACCAGTTTTTACCTCTGGATATCAGCAAGCAGCAGCATAAAAGCGCCGCCTTTATTAAGCTTAACCCGCGGGGAGAGTTCCCGGTACTGGAAGATGGCGAAAACATTATATGGGACTCGCAGGCGATACTCATTTATCTGGCCACTAAATACCCGCCCTGCCAGCGTCATTCGAACCACTGGTATCCACAATCCGCTATTGAACTGGCACATATTACCCAGTGGCTTTGTGTTGCCAATGATGAAATCTTTCACAGTCTGGGAAAGGCTCGCTCTATGTTAAAATTTGATTACAAAGGAGATTTGAATTCATACCAGCAAAAGGGTGAATCTACTTTAAACTGGATTGAACAGCATCTTAGCCATAGAAACTGGCTGGCAACAAACCAGCCAAGTATTGCTGACATTGCCTGTTACCCTTATATCGCGCTTTGTGAGGAAGGACAGATATCACTGCACCCATACCCTGCAATTCATCGCTGGCTTAAACGGATTCAGACCCTTGATGGCTTTATCACCATGCCCGGACTAAAGCTTGTGTAAGTAGCCGCCAACTTCACAAAGTTATGTTTCGTTGCTATGAAGCATAGATAAAGTTGTAAATAGCCGTTAGAATTCAAACTATATAAACGGCGATACATCATAAATGGGGACCGCTATGGACATAATGAACATGAATCTAATACGTAATTTTTTATTCACATTTATCACAGTCGCTTTTCTAAGCGCCTGTTCGAGTTTGACAGTTAATTATGACTATAACCAGAAAACAAATTTCAACCAATACAGTAAGTATGACTGGTTACCGTTTCCAGAAGATATGCAGGTTGATGAATTAAACCGTACGCGCTTTGTTACGGCTATTGAAGATACACTTAAAAGCAAAGGCTTTAATCAAAACTCATCTAATCCGGATTTTATGATTGCCACTCACTTTGGCAAAGAAAACAAAGTTGACATCACCAACTGGGGATATTCATATGCACCCAATGGCTACTACGGCGGTTATGGATATCGCCACCCGGGTTCCGGTTATGCGGGATCCTATGCCAACACTGGTGGTGTAAGTGTTTATGAGTATGAGCAGGGTACATTAATTCTCGACTTTGTTGATACCAAAACCAAAACATTAATCTGGCGTGCAACGGCCAAAGCTATCATTAGCCCTGCCTCTACTCCGGAAAAACAGACTGAAAAAATCCGTAACGCGGTGAATGAAATTCTGGAAAATTTTCCACCTAAAACTGCCGCTTCTGCAGCCGGCACATAACTGCAAGCAGCAATTAATTTCACGCTGTTAGATCATGCAAATACCGGGCGAGCATTCACTCTCCCGGTATTTTATAAAAAGTCAAAATGCATGGCGTGTACCAAAGCTAAACTTATAATCATCATCCGTAAAGCCATAAGCTACATCTACGCGCAAATCAATTTTCACCAGTGATCTTATTTTCCACCTGAGCCCGACACCGGCACCCACATTAAGCGGCTCGTGCAATACATCGCTTAGCTGATCATAGGTGCTGCCCACATCAACAAACGTCACATAGCGTATTACCGGATGCTCGGGCTGCGGAAACATATATTCCACATTCGTTAAAAATAACGTATTACCTTTAAAACGATTTTTTTCATAGCCGCGTAAATCATTTCTGCTACCCAGCGTAAAGGCATACTCACCCAGCACTTTATCGTTAGAGTGACCAAATTTCATCTGTACATTTAAATTAGACAGAGGACGATTTTTCAGCCGGTAATAACTACGGTAATAAAACAGGTGTTTGGTAAATTGCGCTTCACTATCAATTGAATCACCAGTCCATTCGAGCCGATAACCATAAGCTTTACCACCCCGGTTATATTCAAAATCATTCGTGTTTTTATAACCGATTTCAGCACCCAGTATAGTCGCTTCTATACTTTCGGAATTATCTGTAATAAGAATATCTTCATTAAAACGCTGCAGATATTTAATACTGCCCCCGGCAAACCAGCCACGGTTACGCCCTCGCGGATTTAACCAGCGGCTAATACCCATGCGAAAACTATCATCCTGACGGTCTACCAGACCTTCACTTTCATCTACTGTATTCTCGGACTGTAATGCAAAATCCAGATTGAAATTACTGTCGTTCACATTCGAATAGAAATAATTCAAAACAACCCGGTTCTCATCAATATTCTCGATTGAGCCCCGATCCTGCACAAGCAGTCGTGAGCGATGATTCAAGCCAAAAAGATTATCTCCCTGAAACTGCAGGCCATAAAAGAACTCATTATCTACAACCTTCAGCCTCGGTATAACCAACAGGTAATATTTTTCTTTTACAATAAATACAACATTAATTCTAGAATCACCTTTACCCGTACTACCGTCTGTATACTCCTCTTCAAGGTAGTAATGCACCCACTTATACAAACCAAGGTCCATTATCGCCTGTCTGGACCTTTCAATTAAAGCATCGTTAAACTCATCACCCGGACGGATATAAATTTCCCGATTTAAAACCGAAGCCCGGGTAACTTCATTGCCCTGATATCGAATTTCATTGATAAACGTTTTGGCCCCTACAGTGAAATTACACAGCACCAGTATCAGACAGAGTAATGTTTGCGCTTTCGCCATAGTTTTTTACGTAGCATGTCCTCGCTTTGATGTAATGCCAAACCGACTAATACAAATGCGGTTCCGGTATAAACACTTGCACTGATAATTTCATCATTAGCGACATGACCAATCCATAATGCCGAGACCGGCGTAATCAGCGTTATCAATGCAACATTGGATGCGGGCAAGTGCTTCAACAAAAAATAATAACTAACAAAACCAATCACCGATCCCACTACCCCTAAATAAAGAATAGACCATAGTGCTTTCAACGGAATCTGTAACGGCACCGGCGGTGAAAATATCAGATATACGGCAATAAAAAGCGGCATAGAAAACAATAACCCCCCAGCGACCAGTGATAATGGCGGCACATCGGTTTTAATGCTTTTTATCCATACTGCACTCACTGAGTGCAGTATGACTGCAACTAAAATAGCGATAACACCATAAATAAAATCATTACCCGCGGCAAAACCTTTATAAAAAATAATCAGCAACCCTGTCAGTCCCGATAATGAACCTGCAATTTTCAAGCGGCTGAAACTATTCTCATGTAATACACGCCATGCCAGATAACCGGTAACTATAGGTGACAATCCAAATATCACCGAAATTAGACCGGATGAAATAAACTGTGCTCCCCAGTAAACCGGCATCATGCCACCAAAGATGGCAACAGCAGAGGCAAAGTAAACTTTACGTGCAGATTGATGCATTACCAGTTTTTTATATTTCAGCATCACCAGCAGCAGCGCAAGCACACTACCTATACTCATACGCACGACAATACCAAACAGATAACTCACACCTTCACCACTCCATTTAATTGCAATCGGTGTTGTTGACCAGATTAACACCACTATGCAAAATGTTAACGCAATAGTAAGCTTTTGATATTTAGACTGATATGTATTAGTAACCTGCATTATCTGTTCCTTAAATGCACCCCATAAACGAAAAAAGCCACAGACTTGTCTCGTCTGTGGCTTTTAAAAAAAATCTTTATTTTAATTGAAGATTATAGAATAAGCTCACAGGCAGATAGCGGCCACATCACTCGATGTGAACAAATCGCAACTGCTTTAACGGGTCGTTTATTTATAATCATGTTTATAGACTGTGTTAATTAGCATTAACTGTCAAGCAGATATTTACCCATAATTTATACTCATCATTGTTTAGTATTCAACTCCATCTTCGACCGCTCTGACTAAATATGGCTTATGTGTTTTACCTCACGGTCACTAATGCTACTATTTGCATCTACCTATACTAGGAACGGCGCATCAATTATGGAAAAGTTAAAAAATGCTGAGCTAATCCAGTCAATTATCCGTATGACGATTGGCACTCTCACCTATCTATATATCTCTGCTGGTATTGATAGTGGGTATTTTAATGCCTCTCATAGCGTACTCAATTATTTTACGCTGGCATTTTTCTGCTTCACCTTTATCAATATTTTCTGTATTTTACGCGTACCCTGTAGTATGACCCGGCGCTATATCGCCCTTGCATTTGATATTGGTAGCACCACTTTTTCATCCTTTTTAACCGGCGGCATTAACAGTGTTTACGTGCTTATCTATTTATGGATTTACATTGGATACGGCACCCGTTATGGCTTAAAGTTTCTCAGTGTGGCAGTTGTACTTACACTGATAGGATATAATATTTTATTACTCACTGAAGATGCCTGGCACCTGTTAACACTTGAGGCTATTGCATTTTTACTGCTGATTATTGCGTTGCCGGCTTACTTATATTCCATGCAAAAACGCCTTATCGAAATGGCAGAACAGGCAGACCTGAACAGCACCGCCAAATCAGAATTTTTATCTACCATGACTCATCAAATTCGCACGCCGATAGGCGGTATTGTAGGAATGATAGATTTATTAAACAAAACCGATCTCGACGTTCAACAAAAGCAATATTTACAATCGTTAAGTCAATCCAGCCATTCCCTGCAAGTCATCATTGAAGACATTGTTGATTTTTCGCGTATTGAAAAAGGCAATATTTCAATAACTCAAAACAGCTCAAATCCACGCGGATTAATCGACAGCCTGGTACACAGTCTGGCACCGCTGGGTTATGAGAGAGAGTTAGATTTAACCTGCTATATAGATCAAACCTTTCCTGATGAGGTGTATATAGATGCACAAAGATTTCGTCAATTGCTCTCTAACCTTATTCGTTATGTCATAGAACATAGCACCAACGAGGGCATTTATATTCATGCATCGGCTGGAAAAACCAGCTCGAATAATCACCTGAGCGCCAATATAGAAATTAAATTCAAACAGAATACCAGCCTCGCTCACCTGCACTCAAACCAGATTCCCGACACCAATGATGCACTGCCATTACGTATTGGCTATCAGTTAACCCGCTTGATGAATGGCCTGTTTGAGATTCAATATAACAACCAGCACGACATCTGTTTTAATTTGCATTTCAACTGGGAAATAACCCATAAAACACACCTTAAAGACAACCAGAATAATAAACCGTTTCCGGCTAATAAACGTGCATTAATTTTTGATGCGGATAAAGTTAATCTGGAAATTTTGGAAAAGTACTGTCTGCAATTTGGGATGGATGTTTATGCCACATCCGGACACGATAATTTAATCGCACATATCATCTGGAGTCATGAAAAAAACAACCCCTTCGATATCATTATTCTGGGCGAAGACCGCAAACATAAATATTGCCACGAGCTGGTTGCACGGATTCGTAATGAAGCGAAAAGTGACACACCTATTTTATATGCCAGCTATATGCAAAGTATTGAGCAGATAGAACCGGAGAGCTTCCACGGCATACAGGCAACCATCATCAAACCCGTTTCACTCGGTATTTTAAGAAATACCGTTGTCGATTTACTCAATCCACCACCACAGAACACAGACACTCACCAGGGTATTTCAACTTCATTAAATATTCTGGTTGCCGAGGACAATGAAATAAATGCCAGTGTAGTGTATAGCCATCTTGCGGACCTTGGACATAATGTTGATATCGCCACAGACGGCACCACCGCCCTCTATGCCATGCACAAGCACCGCTACCACCTGGTATTAATGGACATCAATATGCCAAATATGAATGGCATTGAAGCCACCCGTCAGTGGCGCCGCCTGGAAAGCACCCGAAGCCATTTAGCGATTATTGCACTTACCGCCAAAGCGACTTCAGAAGACAGAGAAAATTGCCTGAATGCGGGTATGGATGATTTTTTAAGTAAGCCGGTCAATGAGACCCAACTTAAAGAAATACTGGATAAATACACCAAACGATATAAGTAACGACAACAATTCCCTTAAAAAATCAGTACATTAACCATGTCATTTTATGGCATTATTCAGCACCAGACAGAATACCCAGGATAGTTATATGAGCATTACATCATTTTTACCCCCCGTTCGCACCCTTATGGGCCCCGGCCCGTCAGACGTACACCCGCGCATTTTAAGCGCTCTGGCACGCCCGACCATTGGTCATCTGGATCCGTTATTTGTGGGCATGATGGATGAAGTAAAAGGTTTGCTGCAGTATGCATTTCAAACTAAAAACGAGCTGACCATTCCTGTTTCCGCTCCCGGTTCAGCCGGTATGGAAGCCTGTTTTGTTAACCTGGTAGAAGCTGGCGACACCGTAGTGGTTTGCCAGAATGGTGTTTTCGGTGGCCGCATGAAGGAAAATGTAGAGCGCCTGGGCGCCACCGCGGTGATGGTTGAAGATGACTGGGGCAAAGCCGTTGACTGCAATAAAGTTGAAGATGCATTAAAGGCTAACCCGCAGGCAAAAATTCTGGCCTTTGTACACGCCGAAACATCAACCGGCGCACAGTCCGATGCCAAAGCACTGTGTGAGCTGGCCAGAAAATATGACTGTTTAACCATTGTTGACGCGGTAACCTCTTTAGGCGGTACCGAGCTGCGCGTTGATGACTGGGGCATAGATGCAATTTACTCCGGCACCCAGAAATGCCTGTCCTGCACACCGGGTATTTCGCCGGTGAGCTTCAGCGAAAAAGCCACCGACGTCATCAAATCACGTAAAACCAAAGTCACCAGCTGGTTTTTAGATATGAACCTGGTGATGGGCTACTGGGGTGGCAATGCCAAACGCGCTTATCATCACACTGCACCGGTAAATGCGCTTTACTCTTTTCACGAATCATTAGTGATGCTACAGGACGAAGGCCTGGAAAATGCCTGGGCCCGCCATGCAAAAAATCATTTAGCTTTACGCGCCGGTCTGGAAGCCATGGGATTAAGCTTTATTGTTGATGAAGCCGATCGCCTGCCACAGCTAAACGCGGTAACCATTCCCGCGGGCGTAGATGAAGCCGCGGTTCGCAGCCAGTTACTTAATGAGTTTAATCTGGAAATTGGTGCAGGCCTGGGCTCACTCGCCGGTAAAGTCTGGCGCATTGGCTTAATGGGACACAGCAGCCGTGCTGAGAACATTATGTTATGCCTGAGTGCTTTAGAAGCGGTGTTAGGCGATGCGGTCAAGCAGGGTGTTGCGGTTGCTGCAGCACAAAAAGTTCTTGTTGGCTGATCGTCTGTCAAGATAACCTCAGTCCCTGTCAGGGGATAGACCGCTACTTATAGCGCTCTGTCCCCTTACCTTATCAATATCACTGCGCGCCTTGCGCAACCTGCCAGCAACATCCTCACCTGAGTATTAACAACAGCACATTAACAGCCACCCCCACTTTCAAGTATACTTTCCAGCATGAAAATCTATCTCGTCGGCGGCGCAGTTCGCGATCAACTTTTAAACTACCCGGTTAAAGAAAGAGACTGGGTTGTGGTCGGCGCAACCGCCAGTGAAATGCTCGAACTTGGCTACCAGCAGGTCGGCAAAGACTTCCCGGTTTTTCTGCACCCGCACACAAAAGACGAACACGCGCTCGCGCGTACCGAACGCAACACCGCACCCGGCTACAAAGGTTTTGCGGTTCACGCCTCACCGGAAGTCACACTCGAAGAAGACTTAATTCGTCGAGACTTAACCATTAATGCCATTGCACAAGACGAGGCCGGACATATTATCGACCCTTACAATGGGCGGGCAGATTTAAAATTAAAATTATTGCGCCATGTTTCGCCGGCGTTTAGTGAAGACCCGGTACGCATTTTAAGGGTCGCTCGTTTTGCTGCACGCTATGCCCATCTTGGCTTTAAAGTTGCTGATGAGACCCGTGCATTAATGCAAAAAATGGTCGCCGAAGGTGAAGCCGATGTACTGGTTGCCGAACGTGTATGGCAGGAGTTTTATAAAGCACTGGGTGAACGTCAACCACAAGTTTTTATTGAAATATTAAGAGACTGCCATGCCCTAAGAATTATTTTACCTGAAATTGATGCCCTGTTCGGCGTGCCGCAACCCCCCCTGCATCATCCGGAAATTGATACCGGTATTCACACCTTAATGGTGTTGCAGCAGGCCGCATTATTATCACAAAATCATGCCACCCGCTTTGCCGCATTATGTCACGATCTGGGTAAAGCCCTTACCGCTAAAGAAGACTGGCCCAGTCATCACGGCCACGAGGCCAAAGGCAAAAAACCGGTTAGAGAACTGTGCAATCGATTACGCATACCCAATGAATTTAAAGAACTGGCACTGATTACCGCCGAATTTCATTTACATGTTCATCGTGCATTTGAACTTAAAAAGTCCACTTTATTAACCACCATTGAAAAACTCGATGGCCTGCGCAAACCCGAACGCTATGCAGAGTTTTTAATCGCCTGTACCGCGGATATTCGTGGCCGCACCGGTTATGAAAATTATGATTATCCGCAG
Organism: uncultured Thiotrichaceae bacterium; assembly: GCA_964531165.1. GTDB lineage: Bacteria > Pseudomonadota > Gammaproteobacteria > SZUA-229 > SZUA-229 > SZUA-229. The sequence continues at coordinate 496 of CAZHEA010000090.1, read as the reverse complement.
GCCGATTATTATCGACAGGCATTAAGCATTATTAAAGCCTTAGATATACAGCCGTTAAAAGATGCCGGCTTACAGGGTAAGGAAATGGCAACAGCAATTCACAGTGCACGGTTATCTGCACTTAACAAACAGTTGAAAAAAACCACACCTTAACAATAAGTTAACCATGTGATTTTTCATATAGCCAATACAGTCACTTTCAATATTCAACGTTTATTAGCGCATAGTAACCAGTTCTTCAGAGCTGGTTGGATGAATGGCAACCGTATCGTCAAAATCTTTTTTCGTTGCACCCATACGCATCGCCACAGCAAAGCCCTGCAACATTTCATCTGCTCCCGGCCCGATGATATGACAGCCGACCACTTTTTCCTGCGCACCGCTACAAATTAATTTCATTGCAGTTTTCACTTCATGACTTGTCATAGAGTTATACATTGCAGTGAAACGGGTCTGATAAATTTTCACACCATCGCCATATTTTTCACGCGCTTCA
>CAZHEA010000089.1:8415-11129 GCA_964531165.1 uncultured Thiotrichaceae bacterium | reverse complement strand
TGCGCATTGCCGTTATCACCACTGCCAAATATTTTATGCCGTATCTGTTAGGTGACTTCATTAATCGCCATCCGCAAGTCCAGCCGATTCTGAAGGTCACCAACCGTTCAAGAGTACTGGAACGATTAAAGTCCAATGAAGATGATTTATTGATTATGGGGCAGGTGCCAGATGAAATGTCCATTGAAGCCCACCCTTTTATCGACAATGAACTGGTGGTGGTTGCCAGCCCCCAGCACCCACTTACGCAATGCAGCAACATCACCTTAAAACAGTTAAGCAAAGAACGTTTTCTGGTTCGAGAAAGTGGCTCGGGGACTCGTCTGGCTATCGATCGACTATTTGACGAGCAAAATCTTAAAATACATCCCTATATGGAACTTGGCAGTAGTGAAGCGATAAAACAGGCGGTAATGGCGGGGCTGGGTATTTCAGTTCTATCGCGACACAATTTACGTCTGGAGTTAGCGGGAAACCATATCTCAATTTTAGACGTGAAGGGTTTCCCGCTGTTTTATCGCTGGTATGCGGTACACCTGAAAGATAAAAAGCTATCACTGGTATCACGTACTTTTCTGGATTTTTTATTACGGGAAGGAAAGAAATTACTGCAACGAATGCAGGAAGCCAGCACCCAGAAAAAATGATAGCAGACACAAAACGCGTTATTCCTGCTCAAAGCGAGACTGGAATAACATTTACAAACTTATACGAATAACTGAATAAAATAATAAATAGCCGCTGTTGCCGCGCAAATACCCAAAACCGGAATAACCGTACAGGAAATACAGATATCACCTACTTCTCTGATTAAAGTGCTCATAAATTCACCTCATGCAATAATTGAATTTGATTTATATCAAAGAATAGCTGAGGATTTTGTGAAAATAAAGCTATTTATTCTGTTTTTGGATAAATGACTCCATTAAAACAATATCTAAATTCAATCTAACCTGTAAAAGCTTCTTTTGAATCCAGATACTCCCGCTCTTCAGGTGATGACCTGCGCCCCAGAATATCATTACGATGTGGAAACCGTCCAAAACGCTGAATTAAAGAGTGATGATGTTTAGCAAAACGCGCATTGGCATCTAGCCCCGCCTGTTCAAATTTTTCTATCGACAGGTTCTGGTGCGCCAGCAACTCACTGTGCATCAGTGGCATATAAAAAAAGTTTAACTGCGATGCAGGCAACTGCATATCGTAAGCATTTTCAATACCGTACAAAGTCAGCTCAATAGCCGTGGTTTCAGTGGCAAAACTTTTTGCAGACCCGCGATACATATTTAATGGGAACTGATCAAATAATAAAATTAATGCAAGACAGCCTTCTGCACTTTGTTTCCAGTCATCCAGAGAGCCTTCTGCCCCCCGTTGCCAGAGTACAGCATATTGTTCACGAATCAGTAAATCAATTTCCGCGGTTGAGGCGAACCAGTGTTTATTTATCGGCTCTGAATACCAGAACTGGATGATGTCTGCTGGTTTAGTCATAATGTCACCATGTCTTAACGCGGCTATTAGCGGCAGCCAGCAGCCAATGCCTACAAAAAATAATTTTGGTGGATGAGGTCTTTTATTTAGCCGTCGGAATTTTACGGGTAAATACCCAGGTATTGCCTTCAGAGGCTTTATTATTAAACCTGTAACCGTCAACATCAAAGGACTTGATATCTTCAATATCCGACAGCTGATTTTGAATAATGTACCGGCTCAATAAACCACGGGCTTTTTTTGCATATACCCCGATCATTTTATACTCGCCATTTTTTAATTCTTTGAATGCCGGCGTAATAATTTCACCGTTTAACGCTTTAGGTTTTACTGCTTTAAAATATTCATTCGAGGCCAGGTTAATTAAATACGGTGACTTGATTTTTTTAAGTTGCGCATTTAAGCCTTCAGTAATTTCATTACCCCAGAATTCATAAAGATTTTTTCCACGCTCGGTACTTAACTTTGTGCCCATTTCTAACCGGTATGGCTGCATCAAATCTAACGGCCGTAATAAACCATATAAACCCGACAGCATACGAAAGTGTTTTTGTGCAAAGGTAAAATCTTTGGCGCTGAAACTTTCCGCATCCAGCCCGGTGTATACATCACCTTTAAATGCCAGCACTGCCTGTTTGGCATTTTCTTCGGTAAATTTTTTATCCCAGGACTCAAATCGATCAAAATTCAAATCGGCAATTTTCGTGCTGACGTGCATCAGATCAGAAATATCCAGTGATGAAAATTCCCGCATGCGGTGAATCAGCTCGGCTGAATTTTCCAGATAGTCCGGGATAGTAAATTTTTTAGTTTTGGGTGGAGTGGTGTAGTCCAGTGTTTTAGCTGGGGAGACGACTATTAGCATATTCATTCACATTACATTGGTTATAGTATTTGTTTTTTATCTTTAACAATAAAAAGAAAAAGACAACGCAAATCAATTTAGGGGTCAGATTTCAGGTTCAGGGGTCGGAGTCAGATTTGATACTTCGGATAAATCATCCTGAAAAACAATGAAATCAAATTTGACTCCGACCCCGTTCTGCTGACTCTGGCATATTCAAAGACGCTAGATCTGCGACACAAGCATTCGGAGATGACGAAAATAATTTATTGTTTCGCACTAAATTTTCATCGCCTTTATTTGCGGCCATTTGCGTTATTCGCGTTTTCTTTTATTCTTTAATCTCAACTTCAATCTTATCGACTTTCTGATAACC
>CAZHEA010000089.1:0-8315 GCA_964531165.1 uncultured Thiotrichaceae bacterium | reverse complement strand
GCGTTTTCTTTTATTCTTTAATCTCAACTTCAATCTTATCGACTTTCTGATAACCACGCGACAGTTTAAAGCCACGCTTACCACGCTCGGCATAGTGTTCATCCACTTCGCCACCGCGCATCAGCTTGTGCTTTTTGCCCGCATAAATCGCCAGTTTTTCACCGTCCTGAATCAGATCAATGGCACAGATCCATTCTTCGCCGGCTTTTAGTTTTGCTGATGGCACATTGATAATTTTATTACCTTTACCTCTTGCCATTTGCGGCAATTCTGATAACTCGGTTACCAGCATGTGACCTTCTGAACTAACGGCAACAATAAAGTCATCGTCTAAACTACGCACTTTAACCGGCTGTAAAACTTTTGCGCCAGGCGGTACTTTTAAGAATGCTTTACCGGCTTTATTTCTCGATTGCAGCTCACCTAGCTCGCACACAAAGCCATAACCAAAACTGGTGGCAAATAAATACAGATCTTTCGGGTCACCCATTAATGCAGAAACAAATACTGCACCCGGTGGCGGATTAAAGCGGCCGGTTAATGGCTCACCCTGCCCCCTTGCGGAGGGCAGCGTATGAGAGCCCAATGTATAGGCTCGACCCGTGCTATCTAAAAACACGGCCGGTTGATTAGATTTACCTATCGCGGATGATTTATGCGCATCTCCGGTTTTATAATTTAATTTATCCGCATCAACTTCATGACCTTTAGCTGCACGCACCCAGCCCTTGTCTGACAGAACAACCGTAATCGGGTCACTGGATAATAAATCTGACTCATCCATTGCCTGCGCCGCACCTCTGGACACAATTGGCGAGCGACGTTTATCACCATAGGTTTCCGCATCATCTAAAATTTCTTTTTTGATAAGCGTTTTTAAGCGACGCTCTGAACTTAATAATTTTTCCAGCTTAGCTTTTTCTTCTGCCAGCTCTGCCTGTTCTGCTCGAATTTTAACTTCTTCTAAACGCGCTAACTGTCGCAGCTTTGTATCAAGTACATAATCTGCCTGCAATTCACTTAGACCGAAACGCTTCATTAGTGCAGGTTTAGGTTTTTCACTATCACGAATAAGCTGAATCACTTCATCAATATTCAAAAATGCAATTAACAAGCCTTCCAATAAATGCAACCGCTTGTTAACTTTTTCGAGTCGCCAGTTCAACCGGTTTTTAACTGTTTGCACCCGGTAAGTCAGCCACTCTGTTAAAATCGTACGCAGGTTTTTTACCGCCGGCCGGCCATCAATACCGATCATGTTCATATTCACACGGTAGGTACGTTCTAAATCAGTAGTGGCAAACAGATGCGTCATCAGCTGTTCAGTATCGACTCGATTTGAGCGCGGCACTAACACTAATCGCGTGGGATTCTCATGATCAGATTCATCGCGAATATCTTCCAGCATGGGTAGTTTTTTGGCGGTCATCTGCTGAGCAATTTGCTCAAGTATCTTATTGCCGGACACCTGATGCGGTAATGCGGTAAGAATAATATCGCCATCTTCTTTTTCATAAATGGCACGGGCGCGAATACTACCCTTGCCCTTTATATACATCTCCATCAATTCTTCACGGGGGGTAATAATTTCCGCATTTGTGGGATAGTCTGGCCCCTGAATATGTTCACACAATTCTTCGACGGTTGATTTTGGCTGGTCCAGTAAACGAATACAGGCGGTGGCCACTTCACGCAAATTGTGAGGCGGCACATCGGTAGCCATACCCACGGCAATACCGGTGGTACCGTTTAATAATAAATTCGGCAACCGCGCAGGCAGTGATTTGGGCTCATCGAGAGTGCCGTCAAAATTCGGCTGCCATGGAACCGTACCCTGCCCCAGCTCCTGCAGCAGGACTTCAGCATATTTAGATAATTTCGATTCGGTGTAACGCATTGCCGCGAAAGATTTCGGATCATCCGGCGAGCCCCAGTTACCCTGACCGTCTACAAGAGGGTAGCGATAAGAAAAATTCTGTGCCATCAACACCATCGCCTCATAACAGGCGCTGTCACCATGGGGATGAAATTTACCCAGTACATCACCGACGGTACGGGCGGATTTTTTATGCTTGGCGGTGGACACCAGCCCCAGCTCGGACATGGCATATACAATACGTCGCTGCACCGGTTTTAAACCATCACCAATAAATGGCAGGGCGCGATCGAGAATAACGTACATGGAATAATCCAGATACGCTTTTTCAGTGAATTCTGCGAGAGTCTGTTTTTCGACGCCTTCGAAGTTTAAATCTGTTTGATCTGACATACGGCTGCTTGATTCTCTTAATCTGAATATTTTTAGGTTTGCTGGATTATCCTTAAAAGCGCATGCAAACACAATGAATCAGCGCAGAAGATTGAGACTATTTTACACTTCCAGCTGCGGCAGCATTTCATTCAATATGTGACGCACCGATTTTTCACGCATATCACGGGTATACAACACAATGACTGTCAGGTCATCGCGTACCTGCAATAGCTTCCAGTTAATATCATCCACCGTGCCGGTACCGGCTACCCAGCGCGTCGACCACTTGCGCTCACCTTGATGAATAAACACATGCATTTCACCCTGCTGCTTCCCTGCGATGCGTAAATGGGTCGTTAGCAGCGACCCCAGCCGGCAGAACTTACTCATTTTAACCGGATACTGCGGCGGTACACTGGCAATATGATTCACCGTTAACCATTGCTGCATAGTCGGTTGCAGACCATTATTAATATTCTCATCTTTATAAATATCGGCATACGCAGAGGTAATTAATGCCGGTGTCTGAAAATAACTCAATATCGTCACCAGCAATAAAAAGCTAGCGACCATTGAAACCGGCCATTTAAACCGGTTAATCATGGCAAAGTGCTTCGCCGACTGCTGAGTCTGTTGCAATCTGTCCAGCTGACGACTGGACAGGGATTGATCAGCATAATGCTTTTTTAACGCTGATTTTAATGGCTGTGAGGTGTGTTTACTCATTCTTTAGACTCTTTCAATCTGATATTAGGTGACGAGCACTCAGCTCTGATGCGTTTTTTTAAGCGATGCAGCTTAGACAGTACCGTACCTTTTGGCCGCTGATAAATTTGTGAAATTTCTTCCACCGTATGCTCTTCCACCGCCCATAAATACAACAGCTCATTTTCCTGCGCACTCAACCCGCCAATTACCTGCTGCACTTCCTGCTGACTGATTAGCAAATTTTCCATATCATCACTGTCCACCAGTGCGATATAAGCATCCAGACTGGATCCATCTTCCGTCTCTATGGAAACCATCGGCACCACTTTACGATGCCGAACCCAGTCAAAATAACAGTTTCGAATAATGGTTTTAAGCAGAGCCTGGGGCTTTTCTATCGGCGTAGATGTGCCCGATATTTTTTTCAAATACCGTTCAACACCGCTTTGTACCAGATCATAAGCCGTTTGTTCATCGGCGGATAATGACAGGGCATAGCGATACAACTGATTTAATTCGTCTTTATTAAACATTAGCCATCTTTATTTACTATAAGAATTAAACGTTTCAGATACATATTTGATTGCAAAAAAATTAATTTTTTTGCAATCAAATTCAGTACTCATACGTTTATAGCAGTGAATCCATTCACATTTTAATAAAAAAGGTCGTTACAATGAAACTAGCCCCCACCCTTTCCACACTCATTCTATCTTTCATTATTGGAAGTTCTTCGCTATTTGCGGCAGAGGTAGTTAAGCCTGCTCCCAATGGCATCAACTTACCTGCTGGATATAAAGACTGGAAAGTCATTTCCATATCACATCGCACCGACAATAAAACCATGCGCACCATCCTCGGTAACGACATCGCCGTTAAAGCCGCCCGTGCGGGTAATACCAACCCCTGGCCTAATGGAGCAATTTTAGGAAAAATGGTCTGGAAGCAGAAATCTGAAGACAACTGGCCGACAGCAATCGCGCCGAATAAATTTGTACATGCAGAATTTATGTTCAAAGACAGCGTTAAGTATAAGTCAACTGGTGGCTGGGGTTATGCACGCTGGAAAGGTATGGATCAGAAACCTTACGGTAAAGATAAAAACTTTGCACAGGAATGTGTAGCCTGCCACACACCGGTTAAGGCTAATGACTGGGTATTTACTACGCCAGCTATTATGCCCTGAACAGGGAAGTACACTACACTCATTCATATTGAAAATTATGCTAATCGTAAACAACCACGTTCCAGGAACGTGGTTTTAATTTTCAATAAACCGGGGGTAGCAAACCCGAATATCTCACCCCTGAAAGCAGAGCCATTTCACGAGACCAGGTCGCCAGATCATTCTGATTAAACTGACTAAAATCATCATGGCCACAGGCTCGTGCCATCACCTGCATTAATTCAATTGAAGCATTAAAAAAATTATTCAGCTGCAGCGCTGAGGTTTCAATATTTAATTTCTGCCGCAACTCCGGTTTCTGAGTCGCGATACCCGCCGGACAATTATTGGTATTACACATTCTCGCTGCTACGCAACCAATGGCCTGCATTGCACTATTAGAAACGGCAACACCATCAGCACCCAGTGCCAGAGCTTTTACGAAATCAACGGGTACCCGCAAACCACCAGTAATAATTAATGTAACCCGGCCACTGGCACCCTGATCATCTAAATAGCGCCGGGCTCTTGCCAGAGCCGGTATCGTTGGCACACTAATATGATCACGAAACATTTCAGGCGCCGCACCGGTACCACCACCACGGCCGTCTAAAATAATATAATCTGCACTGGCATCCAACGCGAACTGAATATCTTTTTCAATATGATTCGCACTGAGTTTAAAACCTATGGGTATACCACCGCTAACTTCTCGCAGCCGATTCGCCATTTTTTTAAAATCAGCAACTGAAGATAAATCTTTAAATGTTGGCGGTGATATTGCTGGCTCACCCTCCTTGATTCCCCGTACCTGTGAAATTTTTCCAATATTTTTATTGCCGGGAAGGTGTCCACCAGTACCGGTTTTTGCCCCCTGCCCACCCTTAAAATGAAACGCCTGAACTTTATTTAACAGGGCTTCGTCATAACCAAAAGCCGCACTGGCAAATTCATAGAAGTACCTGGAATTTTCCATTTGTTCTTCCGGCAACATACCGCCTTCGCCAGAACAAATACCGGTACCGGCTTTCTCAGCGCCACGAGCCAGAGCTATTTTTGCCTCTTCGGATAAAGCCCCGAAACTCATATCAGATACGAATAGCGGAATAGACAGTGTTAGCGGCTTTTTAGCTTCAGGGCCAATAATTAATTCTGTTCCTACCTGCACGTCTTCCATTAACGGTTGTGTCGCCATCTGCGCCGCCATAATTTGCAGGTCATCCCAATGCGGTAATTGATTGCGCGGCACCCCCATTGAAGTCATCCGTCCATGATGCCCCAGCTTTGATAAGCCTTCTTTAGCAAGTTGATGAATAAACGCCACTGTAGGTTCTTCAACTGTGGCTACCGGCAACTGCACAGTTGATGTTTTTAAGCCAGGGCCTTCTTTGCCAATATCATCATCACTAAACTGCTTATGTGAGCCATCACAAAAAGGCGCATTAGCCGTATGTTTACAGGCACATAAATAGGCCTCACCATCGTGCTCAGCGGTAAAAGCCTTTGGTTTAAAAGATGTTCCCGCATGTGCACCATCACAAAAAGGCTGATTTTTCGAACGACCGCAGACGCAGAAGTAATACTCTTCATTTTTATTTAACACAACGGCTAGTGGCTTATTATCCGCAACGACTGGGTTTTTCATTTAATAAACACCTCAAATAAATCTAATTTATTATATTGACAAAAAAATACCGATAAGCAGATAAAATTATAGGTTTATTTATAGCGACGATCACTCATCGAGTTTTTTCAACAGATCCTGATATCGATTATCTTCAGGAAATAACATCAGCGCGGTTTTTATTTCCACTCTGGCTTTTTGCGGCTCACCCTCTTCAATCCATAAATTAAGCTGCTGATAGAATAGATCATTAACGTCCTGCAAACCCTGTTGTGCTTTAAGGCTATCGGGAGTCATACTCAGAACCAGTTTATAAGTATCATAAGCATTGCTACCCTGAGGAACAACCAGCCTGCCTACCAGCTTATGCGCATGCGCCACTTTAAGTAAACGCTCTACTTTACTGTTGTCCGTTAAGTCAGCCTGAGTAATATTCTTTTTGAACAGCGGAGAACTATCCGTATCTTTTACTTCCGCCAATATATCCGGGGCCGGTTGCAGTTCAGAGCCAGTATTACTTGCATTAAAAAACACAATTAAAGCAACTGCAGAAATAACCACTATTGATAAAGCCGAATACTTAATAATCAGTTTTTTCAACTGCAAGTTATTTTCAGTTTGCTGAGTATTTTCTACAGCTTTTTTAAAGTCTAATGCAGATTGAAAACGATCATCAGGCTTTTTAGCTACTGCTTTTAAAAGAATACGATCAATCGTTTGCGGTACAAGCTGATTTATAATCGATGGCTTTTCCGGCATACTGCCGATTATTTTATGCATTACCGTATGCGAAGAATTGCCTTTAAAACATTTTTCACCGGTTAACATTTCATAAAACACTACCGCAGCAGAAAAAATATCGCTTCGGTGATCAACATCTATACCCATGCACTGTTCGGGCGACATATAACTTGGCGTACCAATAATACTACCGGTCTGTGTTAGTTCTGAATTACTTTGTTTGGCAATGCCAAAATCTGCGATCTTAACATTACCATTCATATCAATAAAAATATTACTGGGTTTAATGTCACGATGCACTACACCGCAATTGTGACTATAGTAAAGTGCATCCAGTATCTGGCAGATAATGTTTTTTGCCCGCTCAACAGAAACACTGGCACCATTTGAAATAAAGTCTTTAAGCTCCTTGCCATCTACAAACTCCATAACAAAAAACGGCGTACCATCTAACTCGCCACTATCAAAAATAGAAATAATATTCGGATGATTTATTTTTCCAGTTGCACGAACTTCACGCAAAAAACGCTCTTTAAACTCACCGCTTTCATCAATTAGCAGTACATTACTGGAGATAGTTTTAATGGCAACGACACGATCAATTGAAGGGTCATAGGCTTTGAAAACTGCCCCCATCGCACCCTGACCAATTTTATATAAGACCTGATACTTTCCAAAAGTCGCCGGATGGCGACTTTTATCTGGTTTTTTGATAACGGTATCTGAGCTGCTCATTATGTAATTTAAGCATATCCGGGCAATGAAAAGTAGTTTCTTTTCATTGCCCGGATATTAACGCTAATGATTAAATGCGTTGAAAGAAAAACTCGCCTGCTTCATGGCCGGCATATTTAATCGGCGCATAATCCGGTACTTGATCAATATTAAACTTACTGGTATTAGCACGCATTTTATTTAACACATTTGTATACAAACTATAGCCTTCCAGCAAACCGTTATTACTGGTTAGAACCTCCAGAAATGCTTTGGCGAATGCAGAATGCCTGCCGCCGCCACTATCAAGAACCGGCTGCACGCCACCTGATGTCAAGGCCATGCGAGTAGGCGTTGTCGCCATAACATCAACCCATTCTTTATGCACTTCAGGGGAGAAAAACTCATTCGACGACCTCGCAACTGAAGCAGTTGACAATGTGCCTGAATAACAGGAATCTGCAATCACCATTATATGTTTGGCTTTTATCGTGCCTAGCACATCTGAAATAGCACTATTGGATATCCATTTCTTCGTATCATCAGGTTTTGCATCAACCGGAATCCAGTAGCCCTGGTTATCTTTATCTATTTCACCATGGCCTGCATAATAAATTAACAGATTATCATTTATAGTCAGCTCTTCTCTTACCTTATTTAGCGTAGATAAAATGTTATAGCGAGTTGCATTTCTCAGCACCAGCGTTTTATAACCATAGTCTTCTTCTAATACTTTTGCTGTTTCTTCCGCATCGGTAATTGCAGTTTTTAAGTTCTGATAATTATCATAATCATTATTGCCTATAATGATGGCATAATAATTACCCAGTTTGAAATCATTCTTTAGTTGGTTATCTGCACTTTTCAACAGCCCTTTGCTACCAGCTTTACGTTTCGAGAATAACGAAAAAGACATGCTGACTTTCTGTCCCTGCTGATCTTCAGCATTTATAATAATCGGCGTTTCCTGTTGGCTAATCGGTACAGTTACCCAAAACAGATCATGCTTGTCTGTGTTATATTTTTTGCCATTAATATTTAACAACCTTAAGCCCTGCGGTGCAGAAATTTTACCGATAATTTCCTGCGATTTAATCACCGGCTTTAACATA
>CAZHEA010000088.1:7173-11448 GCA_964531165.1 uncultured Thiotrichaceae bacterium | reverse complement strand
AAAACTCTGGATCGTCTGGAAACTATCGTGGTTTATTCTATTGGTAGTGTTTCAGCGTTCTGGGTGTTTGAGCGGATGAGTGTGTTTTAGATATTAGTTTTCGGATTTCTGTTTCATGCTTGCAATGATAAATTTATATTGGAGTGAGTTCAGGTTCGTGAGTCAGGGGTCGGAGTCATGCGTGTAGTCGGCTCTGTTTCCTGATAGATGCTTTCGCGCATGACTCTGACCCCGAAAATAACCCCGAAAATAACTCAGCATTCTGAGTGTATTTTAATATTTTGTTTTTTGTTTTATGCTTGTAATGATGAATTTATATTGGCGTGAATCTGGGGTTGCGAGTAAGGGGTCGGAGTCATGCGTGTTGTTGTCTCTGTTTCCTGATAGATGCTTTCGCGCATGACTCCGACCCCGAAAATAAAAATACCGACCCCGGAAATTCACCCCGGAAATTATGTGCATGACTCTGGCTCTGAAGAATATTTCTGGTTGGAAATGAAACAACATCAGGATTTATATTTTCCAAGTAAAATTTCAAATTCCTTCTCTGGAATCGGTTTGCTAATTAAATAGCCCTGGGCAATATCACAACCCAACTGGTTTAATTTATTCATGATCTCGCGGGTTTCTACACCTTCGGCAACGACCGATAATCCCAGATTATGAGCCAGATCGATAATGGCTCTCACAATAATCTCATCGTCGATGTTATCCGACATGTCTTTTATAAATGACTGATCGATCTTTAATTCATTAACCGGTAATTTTTTTAAACGGCTAAGTGATGAATAACCGGTGCCAAAATCATCAATAGATAATTCTATACCAAGTGCTCTTATGCGGGTGAGTGAATCAAACACGTGTTCATAGTCTGATAAAAACATGCTTTCAGTTATCTCGAAAGTCAGTCGGCGATAAATTGAAAAATCGGTTATTCGAGACTGAATCTGATTAACAAAGTCTTTATTCATTAATGTTTTGGTTGATATGTTAACCGCAATTTTTATATTATGGCCGGCACTGGTCCAGCGATTGATATTGTTGGACACTTTTTCAATAGCCTGATAGGTGTACTGGTCGATTAAATTATACTGCTCCAGTGCATCAATAAATATGATTGGTGAAATAGTGCCGCGGGTTGGATGTCGCCAGCGCCCCAGTGCTTCTGCGGATACAAGTGTGTTAGTTCTGATGTCTATTTTAGGCTGGTAGTAAAGCTCGAACTCCTGATTTTTAAATGCGTTGTTGATATCAATTGCCAGACTGAGGTGGTTCTCGCTGGTTTCATCTTTTTGTCCTTCAAAGATGTGCAATGAGTCGTTATTTTTTTTAGCAATATTCAGGGCGATATCTGCGTGACGCAGTAAAGTGCTGCGGTCTTTACCGTGTTGAGGGAACAGGCTGATGCCAATGCTGGCATTTATCTGCAATTCATGATTGTTTATGATGAAAGGTGACTCGAGCTCCTGAAGAATATCTTTGACGCGTTTAACTGTTTTGGACTGGCCGGTTTGTGGGAAAATTAAAATGAATTCATCACTGCCGAGTCGGCTGAATGTGTCATTCGGGGTTAACGTGCCCTCAATGCGTTTGCAGAAATCAATTAAAACTTGATCGCCATTATCATGTCCGAGTGTATCGTTAATATCTTTAAAATGATCGATATCGATGAGTACAATACTGAGAATTAATTTCTGTTGTTTTGCAATATCTAACTGCCGGTGTAAACGGTCACGCAGGAGTGAACGGTTGGGTAAACCGGTGAGCGGGTCATAAAGTGATAATTGTTCTACCTGACGACTGGACTCGGACGATTTTCTATTGGCTCTTTCCAGCTTCAGCTGATGGTCGATCAAGTCCTGTTGTGTGTCCTCAAGTTCTTTTATGGACATGGCATTTTCTATTGCAATGGCAACGATGCCGGCAAACATGCTAAGGGTGTTTAAATCGCGGCGGGTAAATTCCAGTCCATCTTTTTTGTTAATGGCAACAATGCCGCCGAGAAAGTTTTTTCGGCCCTGTAATGGAACCAGAATTAATGTGCCGGCTTCTTTTTCCCAGCGGTTGCGTTCTTCATCGCTTAATTCGCCAAGTACACCCCGCCACCAGGCTTTTTTATGTTTCCATACCCATCCACATACGCCAAACTCTACAGGTAGGGTTTCACCGATAATTTCGCGGGTATTTTTTCCGGCACCGCCGCGATATGTGTAGGTTGTATTGCTGTTATCAAGAATAGGGATAAGCAGGGTTTCGGCCTGTACTAAATGCAGGGCGCGTTTAGCAACCGAATCAAATATTTTTTCTATATCCCGCTCACTGGATACCAGCCGAAATGTTTGCTGTAGCAATTCAATTTCGGCTTCTCTTTCTTTTAGTTCCTTTCTAAAATTAATTGAGTCGGTTTTATGGTTTACGGATTCTGGCACTTCGCAAGCTCATGACTAAAAACAGATAATAATGAGTGTAGACTATTCACAGAAAAATTAGCGTTAGTCGCGGCTACTTAAATAATAGATATAGTAGAACGATGTTACCCATAAACAGGGCGACTGACATGCTGCGCCAGAAAGTGATCGGGTCCTTCTCCAGCAATGGCATGCTGTTTTTCATAAACGATTCGTTGGGGTGAGTCAGGTCGTGATAAAACTCGGAAAAGCTGTCATACCTAAGACGATGGTCAATGCGCACGGCTTTTTCCAGAGCACCATCCAGCCACATGGGAATCATCGGATTGTGCTGTAATGCGCAGGTGTATTTTATTTTGCTGATGGAGCGCCAGTCTAAATTTTTATCCGACTGATCGCCGTAGGGCAGTTTTCCGGTGAGCATTTCATAGGCAATAACGCCCAGAGAGAACAGGTCGGATTTATTAGAGCCGGCAACTCCCATCAGGTATTCCGGTGCGGTGTAATTTTTGGTGCCGAGCAGTTCAAGGCGTTCTACCGGTGTGGCAATTTCCTGAATACCGGCAACCTTAACCGCACCCAGATCAATGAGTTTTACGGTGCCATCTTCCTTAATCATAATATTGTCGGGCTTTAAGTCCCGATGCAGCATTTCCAGGCGGTGCAGGCCGCGAAGGCCTTGAATGATCTGATCAATAATTCTGGTGACCTGTGCAATATCCGGTTGTGGGTTTTCTTCGATCCACTGGGCCAGAGTGATGCCTTCAATATATTCAATTAAAAAATACTGGCAGGTGCGCTTACGTTTTTGCTCGTAGGTGACCATAACATTAGGATGGTAGACCCGTTTGCCCGCCCACTCTTCCATGTGAAAGCGGTCGATATAGGACGGGTCATCATCGTAATTTACCGATGGGGTTTTCATCAGCATGATTTTAGCGGTGTCGGTGTCTTCCACTAGATACAGCTGAGAAGTTGAGCTGGAGTGAAAATCTTCAATGACTTTGTAGCCGTCAATATTCATACCCGGTGATAAATCAGGCGGGAAGGGCAGACGTACTAAATCATTGATCACTTCATTGGCCTGCTGGCTGGGCAGTTGCTCAATGTGGATAATCTGGCAGGTAACATTGTCGTGGCTGCCCTTAGCCAGTGCCGAGCTGATAAGCTGGTCGGCAAGTACATTTAGGTGGGCTGACTGGCTGACCGTGTTCTTGATCTGCTTGTCGGATAAATAATCGTGAATACCGTCGGTGGTCATCACAAATACATCGTCAACTTCCAGGTCGACGGTTTTGTAATCCAGATCCAGGTGTAGATCAACACCAATGGCGCGACTTAAATAGTTTTTTTCCTGAGTGATCCAGATACGGTGGTCGTTAGTGAGCTGTTCGATATTGCCATCGCGCAACCGATAAATGCGACTGTCACCGACATGCAGAATATGTGCGGTGGTGGATTTAATAATCAGTGCGGAAAATGTGGTTACGTAGGCTTTGGCGTGATCATCCGTGCTTTTACCATAGAGCCAGCTATTGAGAGCGGTCAGTACTTTTGCACCGGAGGTTTTAACGGTCCAGCTTTCCGGGGTGCTGTAATAGTCGCTGAAAAAGCCTTTAACTACATATTCTGAGGCTTCTTTGGGAAAAGCACAGCTGCCCATGCCGTCGGCCACAATTGCACAGATGCCTTTATTTTCAAGCAGCTGTCCTTCCGGGGTAACAATGCCGTAGGAGTCTTCGTTATGGTCTTTGATGCCTTCATCAGAGCTTTGAGCGACATTGATTTTTAGCTGGCTGGTCATAGTTTTGTCTGTGTATACAGTTTCATTTGTTCGGGTTCATTTACTCGGGTTCATTTACTCGGG
>CAZHEA010000088.1:0-7073 GCA_964531165.1 uncultured Thiotrichaceae bacterium | reverse complement strand
TCGGGTTCATTTACTCGGGTTCATTTACTCGGGGTCGGATCCGGCTTTTTACGGCTCCGACCCCTTGTTTGCTGGCGCATCGCCCTTATTGATGCCATCAAGAACTGACAGTGTAGTGAGTCTCCGTAAAACTCTTGATGGCATGACAGCAGGAGACAGAGCGGAAAAGCATCGGTCTGTCCCTGAGGGAGACGTTCTTTAGCTGTGATTATTCTTAAGTCTCAATAACCTGCACAGTACCATCCGGTAGCACTTCCGTCATCTTGTTAGAGGGCTCTTTCAGTATCAGTAGTGTTGCCAGAAAGACAAAGGTCGCCGCACCACCAATCACTAAAAAGAATATCTCAGAAGATACAAATGAAAGTACGGTCAAAAAGGCCACACCACCGACATTACCATAGGCACCGGTCATGCCGGCAATTTGCCCGGTAAGGCGACGCTTAATTAATGGTACAACGGCAAACACCGCACCGTTGCCGGCATTTACAAAAATAGAGCAGAAGATGGTGACGGCAATGGCGGCGGGAAGTGACCAGTCGGCATTGATCTGGCTCATCATCGCATAGCCAATAATCAGAAAAAACATAATGACTACCAGACTGCGTTTGCGGCCAAACTTATCTGAAATCCAGCCACCGGCTGGGCGCATAACTAAATTCAGGCCGGCAAAGATAGAGGCAACAAGTCCTGCGCCGGCGGGGGACAGGTTGAAAGTGTCCATGAAATATAGCGGTAGCATTGAGATAATTGCCAGTTCTGAGCCAAAGGTCACCATATACGACAGGTTAAGTACCGCAACCTGGCTAAATTCATAGCGTTCAATTTCAGGTACTTCGGTTTTAAATACATGGGCATTTACCTGATACATGCGAAATGCCTGAAATGCGAAAAGTGCAAAGAGTACAGCGTAGATGGTATTGGTTACACCGGTTTCCAGCATACCGATATTGGTTGGGCTGAGTTTCCAGGTGAGTACACCCAATGCGACATACATGGGGATATTCATAATCAGGTATAAAACAAAATCTTTCTTGCTGGAAATTTCCAGCGCGCCGCTTTTCTTGGGCTTGAAGTAAGTCGAGCCTTTGGGTGTGTCGTGGGTGCTGAAGTAGTAAACAAAAGAGTAAACAAATGCCAGTACGCCGGTGCTGGCAATAGCGTAGCGCCAGCCGTCATCACCGCCGAACATCAGAGCAATGGTGGGCAGGCTGATGGCTGCACCGGCGCTACCAAAGTTGCCCCAGCCGCCGTAGATTCCCTGAGCGACGCCCGCCTGACGTGCCGGGTACCATTCGGAAATCATGCGAATGCCAATGACAAAGCCGGCACCGGAAAAGCCTAATAGAAAACGCATAAAGGCAAGTTGCTCGAAATTTTGAGCGACGGCAAACCCAAAACACAGCAGAGCGGAGGTCATTAGTAGAAAAGAATAAATGCGTTTCGGCCCGAAGCTGTCTACCAGCATGCCGATAATGATGCGAGCGGGAATCGTCAGGGCAACATTTAAAATTAACAGAGTTTTAATCTGCTGATCGCTTAACCCCATGGTTTCACGCATGGCAGCTAACAGAGGTGCATGGTTAAACCAGATAACAAAGGTGATGAAAAAAGCAATCCATGAAAGGTGCAATATGCGGGTATTGCCACTGAAAGAAAATATCTTGATACTGTTTGACGCGCTCATTTGCCTGTAGTCCTGGGTTAGTGATTTTTATTTAGTTTAAGCAGTATGAATGCCAATAGTAATAATTCTTTTGTAAACAATAAGATATAACATCTTGCCAGATATTATTGCAGATATATGGCACATTATAGGTGCAAAGCGATTGGTTTTCTGCCTGATTTTGGCCTATGAAGATTAAGGCGGTAAAGTGGCTGGTTATTTGTATGGACTTTACATTATAATCCAGCCCTATAGTAATATATTAGTATCTTATGAAATGCTGTAAGCTGGTGCGATGCACCAATTAAGTGCGTTAGAGGATAATATATATTTATGTAAGTTTTTTACCTGGTGCATAAAATATATTTAAAACAATATGTTAAGTTAGTGAACGTGTGTTTGGCATGGTTAATGCTTGTCTTAAAATTAAACATTAAAGCAATTGCTGAATTCGCCCATCTTCGGAGTTAGAACATGAAAGAAAAACTAGTTGTTATTGGTAACGGTATGGCAGGTATGCGTACCGTTGAAGAACTGCTGGAAATTGCACCGGACAAGTACGATATCACCGTATTTGGCGCCGAGCCCCACGGTAATTACAACCGCATTCTGTTGTCTCCCGTATTATGTGGCGAGAAGGCTGTTGATGAAATCATGCTCAATGATTTGCAATGGTATGAAGATAA
Organism: uncultured Thiotrichaceae bacterium; assembly: GCA_964531165.1. Classification (GTDB taxonomy): domain Bacteria; phylum Pseudomonadota; class Gammaproteobacteria; order SZUA-229; family SZUA-229; genus SZUA-229. The sequence continues at coordinate 4,724 of CAZHEA010000088.1, read as the reverse complement.
TAACGTAACACTATATAAAGGTGTAACGGTAACCGATGTTGATCGTAAAGCCTGCAAGGTGATTGCCGATGATGGCACAACGGTTGATTATGATCGTCTGTTAATTGCCACCGGTTCTGATCCGTTTATTATTCCTGTGCCCGGACATGATCTTGAGGGTGTCATTGGCTTCCGCGATATTAAAGATGTGGATACCATGATCGACGCATCGAAAACCAAAAAATCTGCTGTGGTAATTGGCGGCGGTTTATTAGGTTTAGAAGCAGCTAACGGTTTAATGAAGCAGGGCATGGATGTCACCGTTGTGCATCTGATGGACTGGTTAATGGAGCGTCAGATGGATGACGTTTCCGGTGAGATGTTAAAGAACTCACTGGAAGAGCAGGGCATGAAGTTTATGATGAAAGCTTCTACCTCTGAAATTAAAGGCGATGGCAAAGTTGAAAAAGTCGTTTTCGCTGACGGCACAGAAATTGATGCTGAGTTAGTTGTGATGGCGGTGGGTATTCGCCCGAACATCGAGCTGGGTAAAAAAATCGGTCTGCATTGTGAGCGCGGTATTGTAGTGAACGATACGCTGCAAACCTATGATCCGAAAATTTATGCGATTGGCGAATGTATTGAGCACCGGGGTTTAACCTACGGTTTAGTTGCGCCGCTGTTTGAAATGGCAAAAGTATGTGCCAATCATTTAGCAGAATACGGCATCGGTATTTACACCGGTTCTGTAACATCCACCAAATTAAAAGTAACCGGTATCGATTTATTCTCTGCCGGTGATTTTATGGGCGATGAAACCACCGAAGATATTGTGGTACGCGATGCACATCGTGGCGTTTATAAAAAGATTGTTATTAAAGACGAAAAGATTTTAGGCGCAGTACTTTACGGTGACACCATTGATGGTGCCTGGTACTTCCAGTTAATGCGCGAAGAAACTAATATTTCTGATATTCGTGACGCGTTAATGTTTGGTCAGGGGCACTTAGGTGACTCGGGTCACGGCGGCAACGTTGTCGCAAACATGTCAGACGATGCGGAAATTTGTGGTTGTAATGGTGTGTGTAAAGGCGATGTGGTTAAAGCCATTACTGAAAAAGGTTTATTCACATTAGAAGAAGTTCGCGCACACACTAAAGCATCATCGTCATGTGGTTCATGTACTGGTTTAGTTGAACAGTTACTTGAGTTTACACTGGGTGGCGATTATGCCGCACCGGAAGCCAAGCCAATCTGTGCATGTACTACACATACGCACGATTATGTTCGTGAACAGATTCGTACGCAGAAGTTAACGTCTATAAAAGATGTTTACACCAAGCTGGGCTGGAAAAATGAAGATGGTTGTGCAGCCTGTCGTATGTCGGTTAATTATTATGTGATTAGTAGTTGGCCTGAAGAATCGAAAGATGATTACCAGTCACGTTTCATTAATGAGCGAGCTCACGCAAATATTCAAAAAGACGGTACTTACTCTGTCATTCCTCGTATGTGGGGTGGCATGACCACGCCAAAAGAATTACGTGCAATTGCCAATGTCGCAGAGAAATTTAATTTAGACACGGTACACGTAACCGGTGGCCAGCGTATTGGTTTATACGGTGTTAAAAAAGAAGAGCTGCCGTTAATCTGGAAAGATTTAAATGATGAAGGCTTAGTGTCTGGCCATGCATATGGTAAAGCATTGCGTACGGTTAAAACCTGTGTTGGTAAAGAATGGTGTCGTTTCGGTACGCAGGATTCCACCGCTATTGGTATTAAGCTGGAGCAATTAAGCTGGGGCTCATGGATGCCGCATAAGTTTAAGATGGCGGCTTCCGGTTGTCCGCGTAACTGTGCAGAAGCGACCATTAAAGACTTTGGTGTAGTGTGTGTTGATTCAGGTTACGAATTACACATCGGCGGTAACGGTGGTATTCATGTTCGGGTAACAGACCTTTTAACTAAGGTTGATAGCGAAGAAGAGGTTTTAGAATACGCAGCGGCTTTCTGTCAGATTTATCGCGAAGAAGCGCGTTATTTAGAGCGTACAGCACCGTGGATTGAACGCGTTGGCTTTACTTATGTTAAAGAAAGCATTGTTGATGATGCGAAGAAACGTAAAGAGCTGGCGGAACGCTTTAAATTCTCTCAGGAAATTACGCGTTCGCAGGAAGATCCGTGGACTGAACGCTCAACCAAAGGTGTTGATGCGCATGAGTTTACTCCGCTTAAGGTGATTGGTTAATTATTAGCTTCCTCCTTAGAAAAAGGGGGACCGAGGGGGATTTAAAAAACAAACATTTTATATTTTCAGAATTTGAAAGTGTCTGATGTTTGATCGTTAAATCTCCCCCAGCCCCTCTTTTACTAAGAGGGGAGCTTAAAAAGATAAGGTAGAAAATTATGTCAAACTGGATAGAAGTTGGTGCAGTAGAAGATATTCCCGTACTGGGCGCACGCGTAGTAAAAAATGGTGATACAGAAATTGCGGTGTTTAGAAATAACAACGATGAAATTTTTGCGGTAACAGATAGTTGCCCGCACAAGCAGGGTAAATTATCTCAGGGTATCGTGCATGGACAGTCGGTAACCTGCCCGTTACACAATTGGAAAATCGATTTAACCAATGGTGAAGCATTAGGGCCGGATGAAGGTTGTACCGGTCACTATGCAACTAAAATTGAAGACGGAAAAATCTTTTTAGAACTTAAATAAATCCCTGCTTTGTCATACCTGCGAAGGCAGGTATCCAGTGTCGTTAAGTTGTTCGAAGTCACTAGATTTCCGCCACAAGCATGCGGGAATGACGAAGCAAGTTAAGCTTTTTATATTCGGAGCCCCTCAAAAATGCTGTTTGGCCGCAACAAAAAAAATCCCATTAAAATCGCTGATAAAGGCGTAGTAGAATGGAAATACACAACCTGTGGATATTGTTCAACCGGTTGCTCTATTGAAGTGGGAATAAATGGTGAAGGCCAGGCTGTATCATCGCGGGGCGTTGGCGGAGCGGATGTTAACCGTGGCAAGCTTTGCATTAAAGGCATTTTCGAACACGAGCTATTTAAAACAGAAGGCCGTGGAAAAAATCCATTAGTACGTAATTCAACGTTAGATGAATATAAAGAAATTGAATGGGATCCGGCACTGGATGCCATGGCAGAAAAAATAAAAGCCATTCAGGAAGAGCACGGCCGTGATGCTTTCGCAGTGGTTTCCACCGGACAAATTTTAACCGAAGAATTTTATGCGCTGGGTAAATTAACCCGCGGTGCAATCGGTACCAATAACTACGATGGCAATACAACATTATGTATGGCATCGGCGGTATCCGGTTATAAGCGTTCGTTCGGTCAGGACGGGCCTCCCGGTTGTTACGAAGATTTTGAAGAAACCGATTGTTTAATTGCCTTTGGTTCAAACCTGCCGGAACAACATCCAATTATTTACTGGCGCATGAAAGAAGCCATGGAGAAACGTAAGTTTCCACTAATCGTGGTTGATCCGCGGGTGACGATGCTGGCGCAATTTGCGGATATGCATTTAGCGATTAATCCGGGTACCGATGTGGTGCTATTAAATTCATTAGCACATGTCATTATCGATGAAAATTTAGCGGATATGGATTACATTGAAAAACACACCAATGGCATGGAAGAATTCTCAGCGGTGGTTGAAGGTTATGATCCGCAAAGTGCATCAAAAATTTGTGGCATAGATGAAGATACCATTCGCCATGTTGCTCGTTTATATGCAAAGGCGGGCAAGGCGATGTCAATCTGGACCATGGGGATTAATCAAAGTACCCACGGTTCCGACGGTGTTGTTGGCGTAAATAATTTAAATTTAATTACCGGTAATATCGGTAAGCCCGGTGGTACCAGCTTATCGATTACCGGGCAGAGTAATGCAATGGGTACTCGCGAGTGGTCTTCGTGTTCCGGTTTGCCCGGACACCGTGCATTAGAAAATGCGGATCATCGAAAAGAAGTGGCAGACTACTGGGGAATCGACCCTGAGTTTTTACCTAAACAGCGTGGCCTGTATCAAACGGATATTTTTCCCGCCATTGAAACCGGGCAGATAAAAGGCATGTGGCTGATCGGCACTAACCCGATGACATCAATGCCAAACACCGCACGTATTCGTAAAACATTAGAAAAGTTAGATTTTCTGGTGGTGCAGGATGCTTACGAAGATGTTGAAACCACAAACTATGCGCACATGTTTTTACCCGCAGCAATCTGGGCGGAAAAAGATGGCTGCTTTACCAATACTGAGCGTCGAGTGAATCGCGTAACTAATGTGGCAAAACCATTTGGAAACTCAAAGCCGGACTTATGGATTTTCAGTAATCTCTCTAAACGATTTGAAAACGGCTTAAAAATGAAATTCTCTGAAAATGCCGAAGACATGTTTGAAGAGATGAAAGAGCTGTCTAAAGGTAAAGATCGCAATTTAGATATTTCTGGTATGAGTTACGAAAAGATTGAGAAAAACTGCGGTTTACAGTGGCCCTGTCGTGAAGGTGATGAAAAAGGCGCGCAGCGTTTATATAGCGATGGAAAATTTCCACATGCCGATGGCAAAGCCAAAATTATTCCTCTGCCATTTATCGACAATAATGAACGCCCGGATGAGGATTATCCGTTCTGGTTAAACTCAGGTCGCGTAGTAGAGCATTTTCATACCCGTACCCGCACCGGAAAAATCGGTAATCAAAATAAATTTTCACCAACGCCCTA
>CAZHEA010000087.1:0-11618 GCA_964531165.1 uncultured Thiotrichaceae bacterium | reverse complement strand
CGTCGGCTACGCGCTGGTCTACCGGGGTGGTGGCGGCGTAGTCGAAATATATGGGCAGGTTTAAGCTTTGACTCACGACGCTCTTCTCTGTTGCTGTAATACTTCCTGCTGGCGGCGGGCCAGAATAAAGCGACCATTGATATTGTCACGTTGTATCGCCAACTCGTGAATGCCCGGCCGGTTTACAAATTGTGCCAGCGTAATGCCAGATAAAAAGCTGTAAAGGCGTTCGCTCAGCTCCATCCACAGGTCGTGGGTCAAACAACGCATGCCGTCCTGACAGTTACCTTCTTTATTGCATCGGGTAACATCCACCTTTTCATCAACCGCACTAATAATTTCAGCAATATTAATCTCATCCGCCGGACGCGATAAACGATATCCACCACCGGGGCCACGTACACCTTCAACCAGGTTAGCTTTGCGTAGTTTAGAGAAAAGCTGTTCCAGATAAGACAGGGAAATACCCTGACACTGTGAAATATCCGCTAATGTAACCGGACCGGCATTGTCATGTATCGCCAGATCCATCATTGCTGTAACGCCGTAACGGCCTTTAGTTGAGAGTCTCATAATTGCACCCGATAATTCCTGAGTAATTTAGTAGGATATTGCATTAACCTAGTATTTTAGTCAAGAATTATTTGGGGGTAGATTTTATCGGTTAGTGCTTAGAAGAAAAGCAGCTTGTCCGCTAATAAACACAAAATACGCAAATGTTTTTATTGTGTGCCTACGGCACACAACATTAATTAAACTTTTTGCTTTTATTTGCGTTTATTGACGGACAAACTGCTTATGCTTTACAAAAACTCAGCCCAGTTCAGCCATTTCTCGATGCATTTGCTGCGGGTCTTCCATATTGAGCTCGAGCAGCCGGCGCAGATGCGTCAGGCCTTCCAGGTCTATATTGTCCCACTGCATGCCCCAGTGACTGTTATTGATATGGCTAATTTTAGCCTGCATACTGATGGTGGCCGACTCCCCCAGTACCAGTTCAATCTCGTAGGTCTCATCCATCTCCGCTTGAATGCTTTCAGGTGCAGCGATTAACATCCCTTTTAGTGAAATATCTTCAAGACCACAGCTCCATTGCTGGTCATTGTGCCTCAGCACCACATCGGCGATGAATGGAATTCGGTGATATTGACGACGTTCATTTTCGCTCATTACGTTTCACTCAGCTGAATGGTTTTAATGTAAGCAAAGTATAGCCTATTAAACCATCGCAGCACTTAATAGCTCCTGAGTATAATTTTCCTGCGGCGCATTAAACAGCGCCTCGGTTTCACCCTGCTCTACAACCTGCCCCTGCTTCATCACCATCACTCGGTGGGAAATTGAACGAATCACATTTAAATCATGGCTGATAAAGATATAACTGATATTATGTTTTTTCTGTAACAACGCCAATAATTCCAGCACCTGCTTCTGCACTGACACATCCAGTGCGCTGGTGGGTTCATCCAGTAAAATTAATTCCGGCTCTAAAATCACCACTCGCGCAATGGCAATACGCTGGCGCTGACCACCGGAAAACTCATGCGGATAACGCCAGAGGATTGAATCATCCAGACCAACTTCACATAACACCTTGATGATTTTTTCACGCCGCTGCTCAATATTTAATTCAGGAAAATGTACAGTTAAACCCTCACCCACTATCTGCTCAACTGTCATACGTGGTGATAATGATGAGAATGGATCTTGAAAAACCACCTGAAAAGCTTTGCGTAACGGACGTATTTCAGACTGTTTTAAATTATCAAGGCGTTGCTGATTAAAGTGAATTTCACCGGTGGAGTTTTGCAGCATCAACAGTGCCATACCAAGGGTGGTTTTTCCAGAGCCCGACTCACCGACGATACCTAAGGTCTCACCTTTGAATAAATGTAAGTTAACCTGATCAACGGCTTTAACTTCATCGACTTTACGCTTAAAAAAACCTTTAGTGATGGGAAAATAAACGCGAATATCACAACCCTGCAAAAGCGTCTTTGAATTTTCAACTACACTTTCAATATGGCGTTGCGGTAATGACGACAATAAATGCCTGGTATACTCATGTTGCGGATTTTCGAAAACCTGCTGCACATCATTCTGTTCAACAATTTCACCCTGATTCATTACGCAGACATAATCAGAGTAATGTTTTACCAGATTTAAATCGTGAGTAATCAATAGCACCGACATATTAAAATCAACCTGTAAATCTTTGATTAATTCTAATATCTGTTTTTGAATGGTGACATCTAATGCGGTAGTGGGTTCATCTGCAATTAATAATTTAGGTTCGCAGGCCAGTGCCATTGCAATCATCACCCGCTGACGTTGACCGCCGGACATCATGTGAGGAAAACTATTGATATGACGTTGTGGATCAGGAATTCCCACCCGCTCAAATAATTCAATGCTGCGTTTCAATGCCTGCTCTTTATTAACATTCTGGTGCAACATGATCGGCTCTATCATTTGCTTTGACACCGGGTACACCGGATTCAATGATGTCATTGGCTCCTGAAAAATCATCGCAATATCACGTCCGCGCACGCGTTGTAATTGTTGCTCGCTTTGCAACAATAAATCATTGTGCTGATAAAAAATTTCTCCCGACGGATATTGCACATGGGAGGCATCGTGTAAATTTAAGATTGATAATGCGGTTACCGATTTCCCCGAACCGGACTCACCGACCAGCGCAATATTTTTTCCGACGGGAATATCAAAGCTGACATTTTTTACCGCATGTACAATTTCATCTGCCGCCTTAAAGTCAACGCTCAGATTTTTTATGCTAATCAGATTTTCATCACTCATATTAAGCTCTTCGAGTATCCAGCGCTTCACGCACCGCTTCACCAATAAATATCAACAGCATTAATGCACCTACCAGTACAGCAAAGGTTGTTAATGACAACCACCAGGCAGAAATATTCTCCTTACCCTGGGATAGTAGTTCACCTAAACTGGCGGTGTCCGGCGGCACACCCAGACCCAGATAATCCAGACTGGTTAAAGCTAAAATTGCCCCGGATATTCTAAAGGGCATAAAGGTAATGACCGGCGTTAAACTATTGGGTAATAAATGCCGGAACATAATTCCCCGGTCGGTTAACCCTAATGCTCTAGCAGATTTTACATAATCCAGATTACGCCCCTTTAAAAACTCTGCCCGCACATAGTCAGATAAACCCATCCAGCCGAACATCGATAACAGAATAATTAATAACCAGACGCTGGGCTGGAAAATAGATGCAAAAATAATTAGCAAATATAACTCTGGCATTGAGCCCCAAACTTCAATGAACCGCTGGAAAAACAGATCGACTTTACCGCCAAAATACCCCTGCACCATGCCCGCCAGTATTCCAATACCGGTACCGACAATAGTCAGCGCAATGGCAAATAAGATGGATAACCGAAAACCATAAATCAAACGTGCCAGCACATCTCTGCCCCGGTCATCTGTGCCCAGCACATTAAAGTCGGATGGCGGCGCCGGATTGGGTAAATCCGAATCGTAGCTAATTGAGGTGTGGTTAAATGGATTAAGCGGCTCTATCATCCAGTTACCATTTTTGGTTAGAATATTCCTGACATATTTATCCTGATAATCTGCTTCGGTTTCAAAATCACCACCGAACCGGGTTTCTTTATAAAATTTAAAAACCGGAAAATAATATGTATCCTGATAATGCACTACAAGTGGTTTATCGTTACTGATAAACTCGGCTAACAAACTCAGCACAAATAAAAATAAAAATATCCATAAGCTGTAATAGCCACGGCGGTTTGCCTTAAAACGTAACCAGGATCTTTGATTGGGAGACAGGTATTGTTTATTCATTTACTGTCCACTGACTCAAATTGAATTCGTGGATCGATTAATACATAACCAATATCTGCCAGTAACTTTGCAAACAACCCTAAAATGGTATAAAAAAACAGGCTACCCAGTACAACAGGATAGTCCCGCTTCAAAATAGATTCATAGGATAACAAACCCAAACCATCCAGTGAAAAAATGGTTTCAATTAATAAACTGCCAGTAAAGAATGCAGCGATAAAAGCACCGGGGAAACCAGTAATAATGGGAATCATGGCGTTGCGAAATACATGCCGGTACAGAACCGTGTTTTCACTTAAACCTTTTGCTCTGGCGGTAAGTACATACTGTTTACGTATCTCTTCCAGAAAACTGTTTTTGGTTAGCATAGTTAGTACTGCAAAACTACCCACAGTAGAAGCAATAATCGGCAACACCATATGCCATAAATAATCCGTTATTTGTTGATACCAGGGCAGCTCATCCCAGTTATCCGAGACCAGACCTTTTAACGGAAATACATCGAAAAAGCTGCCTCCGCCAAATAATACTAATAACGCAATACCCAATACAAAACCGGGAATAGCATAACCCATTAAAATAATGGTACTGGTAATCACATCAAATTTAGTCCCATCACGAACCGCTTTTTTAATACCTAATGGAATACAGGTAAGATACACCAACACAAACGACCAGACACCTAAACTAATCGACACGGGCAATTTTGAAATCATTAATTCAGCTACTGATTTATTATGAAAATAACTATCACCTAAATCAAATTGCACATAACGCAGCATCATATCAAAAAAACGCTGGTATGCCGGTTTATCAAAACCATACAGCGCATTTAGCTTATCTATCTGCTCCTGATCCAGACCTTTATTACCCTGATATAGACTGTTAGACGTGATACTGATTTCACCGCCACCAACACCACCTTCCATCTGACTGATTAACTGTTCAACCGGACCACCGGGTACAAACTGAGTAACAATAAATGTCACCAGCATGACACCGATTAAAGTCGGAATCATCAGCAGTAATCGTTTGAGTATGTAACTTGCCATATAATATTCTTTTACAAAATAAAAATTTAGTTTTTCAAAATAGATTATTATTCATCTAATTTACTATTGCCTCATTAGCGTCTAACATCCACATACCGGAAGACAGGGCAATAGTGCATTTAATTTTTTACCCACCAGCTCGAAATCATCCAGTCTTTCGGGTAATAATACAGCGGCGTTATTTGTGGCCGTTCAAATTTATCCCAGTATGCAATTCGATGCGTATTAATATACCAGTTGGGCACCAGATAGTTTGCATTTAACAGCACCCGGTCTAATGCGCGACAGGCCGTAATTAAATCGGCACGGTTTTCAGAGGAAATAATTTTATCCACCAGTGTATCCACAACCGAATCATTCACCCCCATATAGTTTCTGGAGCCTTTCTTGTTGGCCGAGACAGAGTGAAACATATTTCGCAACTCATTGCCCGGCGACATCGATTGCGAGAAACTCCCGACTATCATATCGTATTCAAAGCTGCGCACCCTTCGGTAATAAAGTGAACGATCAACTGTGCGATATTTCATAATAACACCCAGCTTGGCCAGGTTACGCGCAAAAGGCGCAAGAATTCTATCCATGCCTTTCTGAGCCAGTAAGACATTAAACGTTAATGGCTGATCTTTTTTATTAACCAGTACACCCTCTTTCACCCGCCAGCCTGCATTTTTTAATATATCCCGGGCTTTGCGTAAGTTTTTTCTCAATGAGCCGGGGGGCTTTGTACTCACCGCTTTCCAGGACTGATTAAAAACCGCCGCCGGTAACTGATCTTTATAGGGGGCCAATAATGCCAGCTCTTTTCCCTGCGGTATACCGGTGGCCTGCAATTCAGTGTTGCTAAAATAACTGTCATTCACCACATACTGATTATAAAACAAGCGCTTGTTTGACCATTCAAAATCAAATGCTAACGTAATAGCGCGTCTGACCGCCGGATCTTTAAATAGTTCTCTGCGGGTATTAAACACAAAACCCTGCATGCCTGCATTATTACTATGGGGCAGGTTTTCTTTTATTATTTTTCCAGATGTATAATTCGGTCCATTGTGTTCCCTCGCCCATAATTTCGAGTAATATTCATGTCTGAATTCAAACTCTCCAGCTTTGAACGCTTCCAGTGATATCACCAGATCCTGATAATATTTAACCTGTATTTCATCAAAATTATACTGCCCTCGACGACTCGGCAAATCTTTAGCCCAATAATTTTTGTTGCGTTGATAGCTAATGCGTTTCCCTAAATCATAATCCTCAATCGTATAAGGACCACTGGCTATTGGCCTAACTTCGGTTAACTTATCAAATGATTTTCCTGCCAGCCATTTTTTAGAAAATATGGAAATATCGCCGAGAATTAAATGCAGTTCCGGATTGGCGCGTTTAAAGTTAAAGCGCACCGTGTATTCATCCACCACCTCCGCATCTTTTACATCACCATAAATAAATTTGAACTGTGGATGCGCCTGCTCAGACATAATGGTATCAAACGAAAACTTGACGTCATTTGCGTTAATTTTATCACCATTATTAAAGCGCGCCCGTTTATCAATTTTAAAGGTCACCGATAGCTTATCTTTAGCTAGCTGAATATCACTGGCGATAAGCGGATATTTACTAAAGGGTTCATCTTTACTTGACACCATTAAAGTATCAAATAGCAGGTTACTGCCTTCTGCCGGTACACCTTTTAAAATGAACGGATTAAAACTGTCAAATGCACCGGTACCCGCCAGCACCAGTTTGCCGCCTTTTTTTGCCTGTGGGTTAATGTAATCAAAATGTGTGAAATTTGCAGGATATTTGGGCGTATAACCCATGGCCGCCGATGGGCTGGCATGAGCATTAACCATGAAAATCGGGTTAGTCATTGCAATTAAAATAAAAAAAATACACGTAAAGGGGTGCAATCCGGTTTTTATCGTCATATTATCAGCGTATTGAGTAAATATTATTTATGGGTTAAATTAATTTTTTCTTATGCCCATAGCATACCAATTATAACTATAAAAAACAGGAGTCCTTTGATGGGATTTTTATCAGGTAAACGGGCACTAATCTTTGGCGTTGCCAGCACACGTTCAATCGCATGGGGAATTGCACAGGCAATGCACCGTGAAGGTTGCGAACTGGCTTTTACTTATCAGAATGAACGCTTACATGAGCGGGTTGAAAAATTAGCCGGCCAGCTTGAATGTGATATTGTCATCCCCTGCAACGTGGAAGATGATGATGAAATTGAAGCGGTATTCGAACATTTAGATGATTACTGGGATTCTTTTGATATTCTGGTCCACTCCATTGCTTACGCCCCAAAAGAATTACTGGAGGGCGACTATCTGGATAACCTGTCACGCGAAGGCTTCAACACAGCACATGATGTTAGCTCTTATAGCTTAGCCGCCATTGCTAAAGCCGGCCGTCATATGATGCAGGGACGTGAGGACGCCGCCATTTTAACCATGAGTTATCTGGGTTCGGAAAGAACCTTCCCGGGCTACAATGTCATGGGATTAGCCAAAGCCAGCCTTGAAGCTAATGTGCGTTATCTGGCGCAGAACTTAGGCCCGGAAGGCATTCGGGTAAATGCCATTTCAGCCGGTCCAATTAAAACCTTAGCCGCTTCGGATGTGGGTGGTTTCAATAAGATTTTCGATCAGGTAGAAAGCTCAGCACCTCTGCGCAGAAACGTCAGCATTGATGATGTGGGTAATACCGGCGCGTTTTTAAGCTCACCACTGGCTCGCGGCATTACCGGCGAAGTGATATATGTGGATAGTGGTTTCCACATTGTTGGCTTGATTAACGAGGCGGAGTGATTTAAAGGCACAAGCTATTTTGCGCAAATGAACGCGAATAAAATCAAATGTTTTGCGCCGCAGGCGCACTAGCAATTGATTAGCGTTTTATTGCGTTCATTTGCGGAAAATAGCTTGAGCTTTTAACCCTTTAAAATTCCAGTTTCGCCTTCCAGCTTACCAATCACCACTGCAGCGACAGAATCACTAAATACATTCACCGCCGTGCGCGCCATATCAAGTACACGATCCACTGCCAGAATTAAACCAATGCCTTCTAACGGTAAACCGATTGCACCGAGAATAATACTGATTGCAACCAGACTGGCGGACGGAATACCCGCAACACCAATAGATGTTACCAGCGCCACCAGTACAATCGTAAACTGAGTTGTTAAGGTTAGATCCAGACCATAAGCCTGCGCAATAAACATGGCGCCCACACATTCATACAAAGCGGTACCATCCATATTTACGGTTGCGCCCAATGGCAATGTAAAACTGGTTACCCGATTCGAAACACCGGCTTTATGCTCCACACATTCCATCGTTAATGGCAAAGTTGCTGACGATGAGCTGGTGGAGAATGCAGTCAGCAAAGCTGCGGACATGGCTTTATAATGTAACAGTGGGTTCACTTTAGCCACATATCGCAGAATTAACGACATGGTAAATATAAAGTGTACCGCCAGTGCTCCTAGCACTGTTAAGAAAAACACTGCCAGCGGAATAAACACACCAACACCAGATGATGCAACCACTTTAGCGACTAGAGCAAACACCCCTATCGGTGCAAATTTCATTACCCAGTTGGTCATATGCATCATCACATCCAGCACTGCCTGCCAGAAATTTTGCATAACCTCGGCCTGCGCACCTTTCAGTTTGGTCATAAAAAAGCCAAACAGCAGACTGAAAAAAATCAATCCCAACATTTGCCCCTGCGCTGCTGCAGATACAATATTGGGTGGCACCATGCGCAGAAATACCGCAACGATATCTCCACTACCTTTACCCTCAACACTTTGAGTAACTGAAGCAGGCACATCTGCCAGACCAATAATTTCTTTAAGAGGCTGCCCGTCACTAATGCCGGGCATGGTGAGATTAACCAGAACAAGTCCGGTAACAATCGCCAGAAAGCTGCTAATAGCATAGTAGCCGAGAGTCTTTCCGCCAAGGCGACTAAGATTTTCGCCTGAGCCAATCCCCATAATACCGACAATAATCGATGACACTATTAGCGGAACGATTAACATTTTTAAGGCGTTTAAAAACAGTGTGCCAAAAAAGTCAAACACACTATAAAAGGTAACGCCCATTAATGCAGCTTCTTTACCCGCTAACAGCCCCGCGAATACTGCCAACGCCAAGGCAATTAAAATCTGCCAGTGCAACTGTAACGAGGTAAAAGATTTGATCACTATAGTTCTGCAGAACGGATAATTTTAGATTGTGACTTAAGGTATTCTAACACCGCACCCATATCACGATTGGCCTGCTCACTTTTAAGCTGTTCTGCCATGGCCTGCAACTCTTGCGGGCTTGCCTGATCAGGCACAGCAACAGACTTAAGCTCTATCACTGCCGTACCGGTTGATGTTTCTATAACTTTATAAACCGCTTTATCCGCGGTCGGTTTTGCCATTGTAAAAGCCTGCGTTAAGATCTGCGAATTTGCAGTTTTATTATCGCGCTTAACCGATCCCAGTTTGGTTAGGCTGGCGGATGCCTGTAATGATTTACTTTCAATCGATTCACCCTGCTCCAGCTTTGAAAGTGTTTGCAGTGCCAATGCCATGGACTCCTGTCTGGCTTTTTCAGTACTGATCGCGGCTTTTATGATGTTTTTAACTTCATCCAGTGATTTCGGTTTAGCTTCTGTATGTGTGTCTACTCTTAAAACCACTACATGGGTTTTTGATAGCTCAATGATTTCAGAGTTTCTGCCTTCCCCTAACACTTCAGGAATAAATGCCGCATCACGTATTTTTTTATTAACCGCAATACCTTTTCCAGCCGTACGTGAAAAATCACCTGTCACTTTTATCTCGATACCCAGTGCATCCGCAACTTCAACCAGGCTCTGATCACTTTCATACGCCGTCGTTGCCATTAACTCAGACTTTTCATAAAACCCGTCTTCTAGCAACTGCGATTTATACTGTTTTTCAAGTTCGGATTTTTTAGTATCAAACGCCGCTACTTTTTCAGATTTACTTTCATTAAAACGTATCAGGTGGTAACCAAAAGAAGTTTTAACTGCAGCCGACACCTGGTCTTTCTTAAGTTTAAACAGGGCTTGCTCAAATTCCGGCACCATCATGCCTCTTCCAACCCAGCCTAAATCACCACCGTTAGGTGCCGATCCGGGATCATCCGAATTTTCTTTTGCCAGTGCTTCAAATGACTCACCCTTATTAAGCCGGGCGAGTAAATCTTCGATTCGTTCTTTACTTTTCTGCTGTGTTTGCGTATCCGCATCTGTAGCCACATTAATTAAAATATGCTGTGCCTTACGCTGTTCTTTGCTGGCGATACTTGCAACATACTCATCATATAAACGACGTACCGCCTCATTATCAACAGGAATATCTTTAGATAAATTATCGGTTGTTAATTCAACATATGAAATACTGACCATTTCAGGATGCTGATAAAGTGAACGATTTAAATCATAATATGCCTTTATCTGCTCGTCACTGACTTTAACCTCAGACAGAAAATCAATATCATTGAACTGTAGATAATTAATATCACGAGTTTGCAGCAGAATCTGATTAAGAATATTAAGTTCTGCCTCGCCAACGAATGTGGAACGGGTGACTGCATCCTGCAGCTGCTTCACCGCCAATTCACTACGATAAAGATTTTCAAATTCCTGAACACCCATTCCCCGGGTCTGAACCATGTCACGATAGGACTGTGAATCAAATTCACCATTTTGCTGAAATGCTTCAATATTTTTAATTTTCTGAGCCAGCACCACATCTGCAACTCGGTAGCCATCTTCATGAATCATTTTTTGCATGACTTTCTGAGTGATTAACTGCTCAAGTACTTCTTCTTTCATACGCTGCAGAAATACCGGGCTATCAGGTAGCTTACCCTGAAACATCTGCTCATATTGCTGACGCTGACGGGCCAGAGCCTGCTCAAACTGCGACTGGCTCACTTCCATATCATCTACTTTTGCCGCAAATTTTTCAGTCGCACCGGTTAAATAATCACCGATTCCCCATAAACCGAATACCAGTGCAAGAAAGGCAACAATAATTATCCCCAGTATGCCTTTTGCTTTATCGTGTATTGATTGCAACATATTTAGTAAAACCCTTTTATCTCGGCCTGCTGGCCGTACTTTAATTATTTAGCCGTGCATGATACTAGAGTGAGAGGAGTTGTAAAAGGGGATAGTCGGGTTTTTGCTATCTGTCAGGCGCTGACACTCCATAGAAGGGTTTTAGCGGTGCTTTAAATCCCACCAGCCCTCATCTTTGATAAAAATGAGCCAGTATGACGTAGATGCGAATTTATTCGTACTAGCCAGTGGTTACCATGGACTTTGTTCGAATAAATTCGAACCTAGATGATAAACAGTCATGTAAATTACTGACATCAGGGTTGCGGCTTTTAATCACGCTTAAGAGCACGGGAAACTGAATGCGGGATTATTCGCGCTATCCCTGCGCTCACCCCTTCGGGGCCATGGTGCAAAAAGCCGCACCCTGTTAAAAAACGCTCCAGGCGTTTTTTTCGAAATGGGTTCTCATCAGAGCCCTCCGGGCCATCATATCCAATAAAAAGGCCCCGCAGCTTTCGCTGCGGGGCCTTTTTATTGGATATGGCGGACCGGACGGGACTCGAACCCGCGACCTCCGGCGTGACAGGCCGGCATTCTAACCAGCTGAACTACCG
>CAZHEA010000086.1:8371-11752 GCA_964531165.1 uncultured Thiotrichaceae bacterium | reverse complement strand
AGCGTCAATGTGTAATGCTTGCTACCGATAAGGTGCTTTCCATCCGCATCTTTATAACCGGTGCGATATTGCTGACCCAAACCTGGAAGTTCCAGATAGTATGCCTTGCCACGACTCACCGCTTCCCAGGTAAAGGCCGAACGTTTGTACATCTGTTCAATGTCGCCATCCTTATCATTATAAGCCGGTATCATCAAACGATCCCAGTATGTACCTTTATACAGGTCATCCGCTACAAATGGCTTATCAAAGGTAATCGTTTTCACCATCGCTTCACCAACAACCGCGGCTTCTTTAAAGAGTTTTTTCTGATCCGCCGTTGGGTTCCATGGCTTGCCTTTCTCTATACCCAGAGATTGCAACATAGCCAAAATATAACCTTCCCGCTCAGAGAAAATATCGT
The DNA here is from genome assembly GCA_964531165.1 of uncultured Thiotrichaceae bacterium. GTDB lineage: Bacteria > Pseudomonadota > Gammaproteobacteria > SZUA-229 > SZUA-229 > SZUA-229. The sequence continues at coordinate 11,349 of CAZHEA010000086.1, read as the reverse complement.
GATCAACAATCTTCTTTACTGTGTCCCAGTATGCCAGACCATGATCCTGCCACTGTCCCCAAGGGGTTTTACCATCGACCACAATAAATTTTGTTTTGGGGTTATTATTGATTTCCGAGTAGGGATACACTTTAAACTTTTTCAGGAAAGCATCGGCTTTTTTGGGGTCCGGCTGCAAAGCGCGAATACCCACGAAGGTATCTCTTGTTGTATTCTGCACAACAACAAATTGTTTTTTATCGTAACCTTTTGGTGCTTTCATTCCCGGTGCAATAATAATAAATTTCACACCCTTGCCGCGGTCTTCTCCAGACACACCAAAATCAACAACAACTCGCTGAAACATGTCATCGACGATACCGGCTGCTGGCCCGGCTGGAACTTCCATCACCAGCGGGCCGGTTTTTTTCAGATCAGCATACATAATGGCATAAGGTGTTGTGCCGTTACCGGTCAAAATACCCTGTTTTGCTTCAAGCGACTTATACTGAACAATCGTACCGTCTGTAGCACCAAATTTTCTATGCTCATCAAACCAGTTGTAATAACTCACTAAAGGTACAGCCCAGATATAAGCCTGTGTCGCCTTTTGAAAGTCCAGCTCTCTTTTTAATTTTTCACTGGTTTCCTGCGTTGGGTAACCACCGGCAAAACCACCCGTGGTAAATGACAGATCACCTAAGCGAGTGCTAACAGTAGTCGGCGAAGTGATGCCGTATTTACGGAACTCAGTCGCCGACAGTCCATCGGCTATTTGATCAAATGGAACGGCTTTTGATGAGGATGAAGTTGACGAAGGAGAACTGGCACAACCGCCTAAAAATATTGCCGCAACGGCAATAGCACTTAATTTAATTTTCATTTATATATATCCTATGTTTTTTATTTTTTGAAAAATCATATATGAATTATTAAGTCACTCATACACAACTTTTATTTCAGTTTGGTTATAGTCTAACTACACACTGCAAATAACCATTCACTAAATAATATTGTTACTAAAAATGAAATGCAGCGCCCAGAACCGGGCCACTAAAGTTAATATCTGCAATCGAACTATCAGAATCCATATTCCACTCCATGTGACGATAAACAAATTTCAGATCACCCCAGTTATATTTATAACCGATACCACCTATAATCTGGTATGTGCTATCAGACTGTCCTGTTCCCACATCGAAGTGATAAGGCATAAACCAGTTTTCATTTAACGCCAGTTGACCGCGTACACCAATAACTGCATCAAATACCGTTTCGCTACCGGAGGCTCCGACAGTATTATTATTTCCGGTTAAATCCAGGTCGACATCAATATCAAAATAACGCGCACCGAATATAAAATCTGTTGTGTTTTGATTGCTATGGCTAATGTTGTAACCCGCGAGTATGCTAATAACCAGACCTTTAAGTTGAAGGTCTACATTTACCGTTCCACTGGGAAGAGTTGCACCATCATCCGCCCCAATGTCCATATAAATTAAATCATTTACAAACGACCATTTATTGTTGCGCACTTCATAAGTACCCATTAATGCAAAATCCAGCTCCCTGATAATATCGCCAAAATTTATATCAATATCAGTTTCGTTCTGCTGTTTTCCACTTATGCCAGCCCCCCATAAATAAACACTGGCCGAATGCTTCCATCTGTCATCGCCATTGGCTGAAGCCGTTAAAGAGCTTAACAGCATGCTACAGGTACAAAGTAATAACACTATTTTTATAGTGGTTTTAGGTGTTTTCATTTAAGCTTTTCCTTCTTAAAATTATTTAATACTGATCTAGTCTATAGCTTGTATATTAAACAATTTTTTTCTATACTTCTTATCATATTGCGACAATTCAAATATGAGCTAGTAACAACTCAAGGAAGTTTATACATACATATAAAATGCCTCATAAAAACAAAATCCCCCTTCTCCGAGCGGCAACCCTCACCCCGCTGTTACTAGCGGCTAAAGAAATTGGCACTCCGGTTGAAAAAATGCTGCGCCAGGTAAATTTACCCACGCAGATTGATGACTGCCCGCACATGATTCTGCCTGAAATACCCGCGTGGAAATTAGTGAATAATATCTTTAAACTGGAGGGTGATCCGCTGTTTGGCCTTAAAGCGGCTACAGAACTGGCACCCCATGACCTGGACACAATAAAACCCTTACTGGCAGGTTGCACCAATTTAAAGCAATTACTTGAACGTATTGTAAATATTGCTCCAACGCAAAGCACTATTGCTGGCTACAGTTTGCGGGAAACCGGCAACATAATCTGGTTTAACTATCAAACACCGCATCTAATTGCGGACTATGAACAGGTTGAACTATATGATCTCACCGGCATAATACAACTGGTACAGTTAGTTGTCGGCGCACACTGGCGTCCCAATGAAATTCATTTCAGTTTTAACTATAACCATCATATTAATCAATCTGAACAGCTTAATCCGTCAAAAATTCTATTTTCACAACCTAACGGTGCTATCGCTATTCCCCGCCATCTACTTGCAATGCAATTACCCAACCTGACTGATAAAAACAACGATACAATACCTGATTATTCGTTACCCGGAACACTCAGTGACCAGCTTATGACAACCGCCTTTCAGTATATCGGCGAGAAAAAACTCGATAATAAATTACTAACCGACCTTACCGGCATGCAATTCAGAACGCTGCAACGTAAACTGGCAAAAGAAAATACCAGCTTTTCTCGAATTTTAGATAGCGCACGTTTTCGTAAATCACAGTTTTTACTAAAAAAATCCGATGAAAAACTTCTCGATATTTCACTTATGCTCGGCTATTCAAATGCCTCAGCATTTTCTCGAGCTTTTAGGCAATGGTCTGGTGTATCGCCGGGTGAATTTAGAAAGCTTAACCTTAATATTTCATGAACTTAACCAACTTTAATCGCTAGAGGTTAACAATATCTAATTGGGGTATCTCGAATTTTTTACCCAACATATAATCAGGGGTCAT